>NZ_JBHMFT010000009.1:0-195391 GCF_051433195.1 Falsiroseomonas sp. E2-1-a20
TCGCGGCCGATGCACGGATGCATTTGGATCCTGACGACGTTCCGGATATTCAGCGCCGGGCAGCCCGCCGATAGCGACCGCGGGTGTTGCCTGGCCGCCGTTCAGGCTTGGCTGGCAAGCAATCCCAGCAACCCGCCAAGCACCAGGCCGAGCAGCATCCCGGCCAGGAAGACGATGGGTGCCCGCGCCCCAACTCCGGACAACGTCCCGCCCTTGCCCGCGACGGGCGCGGGTGGAGACGTTTTGGCCGGCGTGGCTGGTCCATCCGCCAGGGCTTCTCCGGCTGGAAGGTCCATCCCGAGTGCAGCGCGGACCGCTTCCGCCATTTCCTGTGCCGAGGCAAAGCGATCCTCGGGCCGCTTGGCCAGGGCCCGCGCGATCACGGCGTCGAAGCCGGGTGGAAGGTCGGCCCGCAGGCTGGTCGGCGGCGTGGGCGTTACCGTCTCGATCCTGTGGAACAAGGCCGGAGGCGCGCCTTGGAACGGCCGTTCCCCCACCAGCATCTCGTAGAGAATGACGCCCGCGGCCCAGATGTCGATCCGCGCATCGCCGGCCTCGCCACGCACCTGCTCCGGCGCCATCACCGATGGCGTCCCGATCATGTCGCCGCCGGCCCCCTGCTGGTCGTTCGACATGCGCGCGATGCCGAAATCCGAGAGGCGCAGCTCGCCATTCGCCTGGGTCGCGCTGATTTCGATCAGGATGTTGGCTGGCTTGACGTCCCGATGAACGATGCCGCGCCCATGCGCGACGTCGAGCGCGTCGAGCAGGGCGGTGATGAGGCGCACCGCCTCCGCGACGGGCAGCGGACCCTGCTGCCGAAGCGTCTCCTTGAGCGTTTCCCCGATGACGAGCTGCATGACGATCCAGGTATGCCCGCCGGTCTGGCCGAAATCATGCACGGTGATGATGTTCGGGTGCGACAGCCGCGACACCGCCTGGGCTTCGAACCGGAAGCGCCGGAACCGCTCGGCGGCTTCCTGCAAATCCGCCGCCTCCACCGGCATGAGCTTCAACGCGACCAGGCGGCCGAGACTGCGGTCATAGGCCTCGAAGACCCGGCCTCCCGCACCGCTGCCGATGAGATCCCGGAGTTCGTAGCGATCCGCGATCACGGTGGCCGGCAGGATGTGCGAGAGGCCCGACACGACGCTTGTCTGATCGGGGCTTGTCCGATCGGGATCCAGGTCGTGAGACGGGTTGATGTTCACGCAGCAGCACCCCTCAGCGGATCGCTACCTCCAGTTGTAGCATGGATGGCCGCCTGCATGAAGGGTTGTGTCGTCTATCGGTGCCGCGGGATCTAGACCCCCTCCCGCTGGTTCGCCCGCAAGGCCGCCATCTCGGACCGCAGCGTGGCGAGTTCCGCGCGAAGCTGCGAAATCTGCTCGCCCACAGGGTCCTCGTCGATGCCGCCGAGGCCGTAGCCGATGGAGGGGTCCTGGCAGGGCTGGCCGCGTGGTGGCCGCGCCGGGATGCCGACGACGGTGCAGCCCGCCGGCACCGGCGCCACCACCACGGCATTGGCGCCGACCCGCGCCCCACGCCCGATGCGGATGGGGCCTAGCACCTGCGCGCCGGCGCCCACCGTCACCTGGTCCTCCAGCGTCGGGTGGCGCTTGCCGGGCTGGCCGGACAGGCCGCCGAGGGTCACGCCGTGGTAGATCAGCACGTCGTCACCCACCTCCGCCGTCTCGCCGATCACCACGCCCATGCCGTGGTCGATGAACAGGCGCCGGCCGAGCCTGGCGCCGGGGTGGATCTCGATGCCGGTCAGCCAGCGCGCCAGGTGGGAGGAGAAGCGCGCCGCGGCCGGCAGGCCCAACTGCCACAGCGCGTGGGACAGCCGGTGCCACAGCACGGCGTGCAGCCCGGCGTAGCACAGCATGGCCTCCACCCAGCTCGGCCGCGCCGGGTCGCGCGCGCGGATGGTGCGGGCGAGTTCGATGATTTCCAGGCGCATGGCAGGTTCACTCCAGCCAGGGCGGCGCCGGCAGGCCGCGTTCGCGCAGGAAGGACGGGTTGAACAGCTTGGACTGGTAGCGCGCGGCGCCGTCGCACAGGATGGTCACCACGGTGTGCCCCGGCCCGAGGTCGCGGGCGACGCGGATGGCCGCCGCCACGTTCAGCCCGGCGCTGCCGCCGACCGAGATCCCCTCGTGCAATTGCAGGTCGAAGACCTGTTGCAGCATCTCGGGGTCCTCGACACGGATGGCATCGTCGATCAGGTCGCGGGCCTGGGCGAGGTTGCCCGGTGCGCGGGCGGCCTGGCCGATGCCCTCGGTGATGGACCCGCCCTCGGCCCTGGGCGTGCCGGTCTTCACCCAGTCCAGCAGCCCGCTGCCGCCCGGATCGGCGAGCACGATCCGCACGCCAGGCTTGCGGGATTTCAGTGCGCGGGCGACGCCGGCCAGGGTGCCGCCGGTGCCGCAGGCGCAGGTGAAGGCATCCACGGCACCGCCGGTCTGATCCCAGATTTCCGGCCCGGTGGTCGCCTCATGCACGGAGGCATTGGCCAGGTTGTCGAACTGGTTCGCCCACACGGCGCCCATCTCCTCCGCCAGGCGGCGGGAGAAGTGGACGTAGTTGCCGGGGTCGCTGTAGGGCTTGGCCGGGATCGCGCGCAGGTCGGCGCCGATCATCCGCAGATAGTCCAGCTTTTCCCGCGACTGCGTCTCCGGCACCACGATCACGCTGCGCCAACCCATGGCATTGGCAGCCAGCGCGATGCCGATGCCGGTGTTGCCGGCGGTGCCCTCCACGATGGTGCCCGGCTGGCCCGGCACCAGCAGGCCGCGCGCCATCGCGTCCTTCAGGATGCCCAGCGCGGCGCGGTCCTTCACGCTGCCGCCGGGGTTCATGAACTCGGCCTTGCCGAGGATTTCGCAGCCGGTCGCCTCCGAGGCCCGCCTGAGGCGGATCAGCGGCGTGTTGCCGACGGCGCCCCAGAAGCCATCGGCGATGTGCTGGTCCACCGGGCTCAGGCCTTCGTCTCGACCCAACGGAGATAGGGCCGCTCCGCCTCCCACCCCTGCGGGAACAGCGCCTTGGCCTGCTCATCCGGGATCGAGGGCGGGATGATGGCGCGCTGGCCCGGGCGCCAGTTGACGGGGGTCGCCACCTTCTGGCCGTCCGTCGCCTGCAGGCTGTCGATCACCCGGAGAATCTCGTCGAAGTTGCGGCCGGTGCTGGGCGGATAGACCATGAACAGCCGCACCTTCTTGGCCGGGTCGATGACGAAGACGGTGCGGACGGTGATGGAGGGATCGGCCTCCGGATGCACCATGCCGTACAGCGCCGACACCTTCTTGTCCGGGTCGGCGATCATCGGGAAGTTCACCGCATGGCCCTGGGTATCGGCGATATCCGCCTCCCACCCTGCATGGCGGTCCAGGGTGTCCACGGACAGGCCGATGACCTTGACGCCGCGCCGGTCGAATTCCGGCTTCAGCCGAGCCGTCTCGCCGAGTTCGGTGGTGCAGACCGGGGTGAAGTCCTTCGGGTGACTGAACAGCACGCCCCAGGAATTGGAGAGCCATTCATGGAAGCGAAGCGTGCCGTGGGTGGTCTCCGCCTCGAAGTCCGGGGCGATCTGGCCAAGCTGGATGGTCATGGCATGTCCTCGCGAAGCAGGTTCGCCGGACGATAAGGGTATTCCGAAAGCCGATTCCAGCGGGGGTGTGGCGGGCATTTCCGGCTGCCATCGGGTCGTGCATGCTCGGCACGCATGGCCGCGCCGCTTGGCTTCCACCGTGACGGCCGATCGGAGATGGAGATGCGCGTGCAGGCCGCCCGCCGGAGAAAAACATTCATTTTGCCGCCATGCCGTTAGTCCTGGACCAGGCAGAGGCGCTGGCGCGGATCGCGCTGAGCCATGTCGGCCAGGAATGGCCACAGAAGCTGGACCACGTGTTGAACGGGCCGGAGGATTTGCGCCGACCCTCGGCGCTGCATCCGGCCTTCCATGGCAGCTTCGACTGGCATTCCTGCGTCCATGCCCATTGGCTGCTGGCCCGCCTGCTGCGGCGCTTCCCCACCCTGGCCGGCGCTGCCGCCATATCGGCCCGGTTGGACGCAGCCTTCACGGCCGGCAACATCGCGGCGGAGCGCGCCTACCTCGCCAGCCCCTCCGCCCGCGGTTTCGAGCGGCCCTATGGCTGGGCCTGGCTGCTGAAGCTGCATTCGGAACTGGCCGGCACCGCCTGGGATGCGGCCCTCGCGCCGCTGGCCGGCGACTTCGCCGCCCGCTTCCACGCCCACCTGCCGCGCGCGGACTATCCGGTGCGGGCCGGCGTGCACGGCAACACGGCCTTCGCGCTGCTGCTGGCTGCTGACTGGGCCGCGCCCCGCGACCCGGTGCTGTTCGACCTGCTGCGGGAGACCGCCTGGCGCTGGTACGGCGCCGACGCGGATTGCCAGGCCTGGGAGCCCTCCGGCGAGGATTTTCTCTCCCCGGCCCTGGTCGAGGCCGCCTGCATGGCCCGGCTGCTGCCGCCAGCCCGCTTCGCGCCCTGGTTCGACGGCTTCCTGCCACGGCTGCATCGAGGCGAACCGGCCAGCCTGTTCACGCCGGCACGGGTCTCGGACCGCAGCGACGGGCGCATCGTGCACCTGGATGGGCTGAACCTGTCCCGTGCCTGGTGCTGGCGGCGGCTTGCGGCGACCCTGTCGGCGGGTGACCCGCGCATCGCGCGCCTGGAGGCGACGGCGGCCGCACATCTGGAGGCGGCGATGCCACATCTCGACGGCCACTATATGGGCGCGCATTGGCTTGCGAGCTTTGCCCTGCTGGCGCTGGAGGAAAGCGCCTAGTTGGGCGGCGGCGGACCGGGTGCCGGTGGCAGGCGGGCCAGGGCCCAGGCAAAGGCGCGAAAAAGCAGGAAGAACAGCACCACCCACAGGGCACTGGCAGCGGCCCAGACTGGAAGTTCCTGCCAGAATGCGATGGGGGGTCGGGCCCTGCCCTGCTTGGTCAGGGTATGCGATCCGAGGTAGCCGACGAACAGGCCAAAGCCGGAGGCAGAGGCGCCCGCCAGCATCCCCCAGGGCAGCGGGCGCAGGAGACCGGCGGCGCATAAGCCGAACAGGATCGGCAGTGGCAACGCCATCGTCGCCAGCAGCTGCGCCAGGAAGGCGGTCATGCCGCCAGATCCGTTTGGAATGTGCCACCTGCGGACATTGCGCGGACTGGCTCCGATCATCTCGCCAAGCGAACCATCTGTGCCGCCGTGGGGTCAACCGTTTCAGCCCGGCTCCCCCGCCGCGAAGTTCGCGCGCACCTGCCGCAGCAGGGCGATGAAGGCCGACACGTCCACCCCCTGCCCCGCGCACGCATTTACGGCATGGGCCGCAGGCATCAGCACCTCCCGCAGCGCATGACCTGTCTCCGTCAGGAACAGGTGGACCTTGCGGCGATCCTCGGCACTGCGCTCCCGGCGCAGCCAGCCGGCGGTTTCCATGCCGCGCAATGCGATCACCGCCGTCGGCTCCCGCATGCCGACGCGCTGCGCCAACTCGCGCTGGGTCAGGCCGTCTTCCTCCCACAGCACGCGCAGGAAATACCAGGCGCCGGGCGGCACGCCGTGGACGGCGATGCGGGATTGCAGGTCGCGCTGGATGGCGCGGTTCAGGTCGCGCACCAGGAAGCCGATGCTGTCCTCGAAGGCCAGCTTCGCGGCCGGGCCTGCCATCAAGGCAGCGGGTCCGGCGGCGTGCCGAGGATGCGCCGGAAGCGCGCGCTGTAGGCCGGCCAAGCTTCCGGGTTCACCAGCCGCGGCGGCACGCGTCCGGCGAACAACGAAACCCATTGCTCGGCGGCGCCCACGGCCATGTCGTGCAGCGATTCCGCGGTGATGCCGGCGGTGTGCGGCGTCAGCAGCACGTTGTCGAACGCCATCAGCGGATGGTCGTGCGGAGGCGGCTCGTGCAGGAAGACGTCGACGCCGGCGCCGGCGATGCGGCTGGCCGCCAGAGCTTCGGCCAGCGCCGCTTCGTCATGGATGCCGCCGCGGGCGGTGTTGAGGAAGAAGGCGGTGGGCTTCATCTGCGCGAACTGCGCCGCGTCGAACAGGCCCAGCGTCTCCGCGTTGCGCGGGCAGTGGACGGAGACGAAGTCGGAGTGTCGCAGCAATTCCGGCAGTTCGACCTTCTCCGCCCCGCGTGCGGCAACTTGCGCCGCGCTCAGATACGGATCACAGGCCAGCACCCGCATGCCGAACAGCGTGCCGCACAGGCCGGCCACCCGCGTGCCGATGGCGCCCAGCCCGACCAGCCCCACGGTCTTGCCGCGGATATCGTTGCCCTGCAGCGCGAAGCGGTCGATCACGCCCGGCCGCCGCATCGCCTTGTCGGCCAGCCCGATGCGCTTTGACAGCGCCAGGATCAGGCCGAGCGCGTGTTCCGCCACCGCCTCCGTGTTGGTGCCGGACTGGTGGCAGACGATGACGCCGGCCTTGGTGCAGGCCTCGACGTCGATGTAGTCGTAGCCCGCGCCGGTGGAACTCATTGCCAGCAGGTTCGGGCTGCGCGCCAGCAGCGCGGCGTCGCCGAGCCAGGGCTCGCGCAACTCGGTGCGCGACTGCACCTGGTAGCCATGCGCCCGCGCCATCGCCGCATCGTTCACCGCGCGCGGATCGGCGTAGCGCAGGCGCTGCACCTCGATTTCCGGTTGCGCGGAAAGCACACGCTCCGCCGCCGCATCCACCCAGCTTTCGAAGAAGACGAGACGTGCGGTCACAGCCGAAAACTTTCGAGTGAGGCGGGGTGGAACAGGTCTTCGGGCCGCAGCAGGCGGGAGGACAGGCCCTGGGCGTGGTGGGCGCGCAGGAAGGCCTCCAGCACGTGGCGGTTCGGCGCCAGGCCGTAGGACCAGAAATCCTCGCCCATCAGCGCGCGGGCACGCGCCAGCTGTTCCTCCACGAAGGGCAGCGTGACCTTGGTGGCGGCGGTGTTGGACAGCTTCGCCATCGCCACGGCCTTGGACTGCTCGAAGGCCTTGGCCAGCGCGCCGACCAGGTAGGGGTGGCGCTCCGCCAGGTCACGGCGGATGCCGAGCAGGTGCATGATGGGGAACATCTTCGTCCGACCGTACCACTCGGACGCCGCCGCGATCGGGTCCGCCCACAGCCGCCCGACCTGCGGATGGCCGCGCTCGAAGCAGGACGGCGCGCGCGGGCCGATCACGGCATCCAGCGTGCCGTCGGCCAGCGCGGAGGAAATGGTGGCGCCCGGCGGCAGGCTTTCGAGCCGCACATCGGCGGGCAGCGACAGCGCGATCTTCTCCTCCCGCGCCGGATCCTCATAGCCGCCGCGCACCCAGGTGATGTCGGCGGGGCGGACGCCGTAATCCTCCTCCAGGATCGCGCGCACCCAGACATTGGCGGTGAGCTGGTATTCCGGCACGCCGATGCGACGCCCGCGCAGATCCTCCGGCCGCGTGATGCCGCGATCCGTGCGGATGTAGACGGAGGTGTGGCGGAAGGCGCGGGACGGGAACACCGGGATGCCGACATAGGGGCTGGTCCCGGCCGCCGTCTTCACGGTGAAGCTGCTCAGCGACAATTCGCAGATGTCGAAATCGGCGTAGCGGAAGGCGCGGAAGAAGATCTCCTCGGGGTCGAGGATGGAAAACACCGGGTCCACGCCATCGATCTGCACGCTGCCATCCACCAGCGGACGGATACGGTCGTAGTCGCCGATGGCGAGCGAAAGCGGCAGCCTTGCCATGCGCTCAGCCTCCCTTGGCCGTGCTGGCGGCGGCGGCCAGGATGGCGATGATGTCGTTCTCCGCCGCCGCGGCGGTCTGGTAGCGCGGCTGCGTCGTGACGTAGGGCGAGGCCGCGTCATGCGGCTTGTAGATCTCGAGGTAGTACTTGCCGGAGGCCGCATCCTGCGCGGCCTCGATGCGGATCAGCGGCATGCGGCGGGGCCTCCCTGGTGGTGCAGCGGAATTTCGCGGCCCTGGCGCGCGGAGTCGAGGATGCCGAGGCAGATTTCCAGCGTCGCCAGCCCCGAATCCCCGCTGTGCCAGGGCGGGCGGCCGAGGGCGATGGCCTCCCACAGTTCGTCGATCACCTCCGCCCGCGCGACGACAGGGGGCGGCAGCTTCTCGAAGCGGCGCTCAGCATCGCCGTGGATCATCACGCCATCCGGCATCGGGCGCAGGTCGGCGCCCTCGCAGGAGGCGATGAACAGCCCGAAATGGTTGTGTGCCGGCGGTGGTGGCGCGCGCCGCGCCGCCTCCGCGCCCAGCGCCGCGCCATAGGCCCGGCGGGTCTTCAGCGCCGCTTCCTCGGCGGGCGAGGCGAGGCGCGCCAGCGCCGCACGCGCTTCGCCGTGCCGGTCCGGGTCGCGCGGCACGCCCATCTCGCCGGTCCAGCCCATGAGGGCGTCGGTGTCGAAGTGGCCATGGCCGGAATAGGTGAGCGAGGCCGCCAGCCCCTCCCCGAAGTCGAGGAAGGCGGCATAGGCGCCCTCCGTCCCGCGCGCCCGGTCCCACACGCCGGTGCTGGCGCGAACGGATCGCGCCGGGCGGTCCGCCAGCAGCCGCGCGATCTCCACCTGGTGCGGCGCCTGGGAGAAGACGGCGCCGCCGCCCTGCGCGGTGTCCAGCTCCTCCGGCCGGCGCGGGCGGTAGAGGTAGTCGGTGAAGTTCAGCGCGGTGATCATGCGCAGTGCGCCGTAGGCACCCGATCGGATAAGGTCGTGGGTGTGGAGGTAGGGCGCGTCGAAGGAATGGCTGTGGCCGACCAGCAGGTGGATACCCCATGCCCGCGCGGCCGCGACCATCGCCTGCGCCTCGGCCAGGCCCAGCGCCAACGGCTTTTCCACCAGCACATGCTTTCGACGCGCGGCGGCGGCCTGGACATGGGCGAGATGGAACTGGTGCGGCGTGGCGATGTAGACGGCATCGACGCCCGGATCGTCGCACAGCGCCTCGACGCTGGGATGCGTGCGGGCGCCCGCGAAGTCGGCGCGGAAGCGGTCCAGCGCATCGGCGCGCGGATCGGTCGCCGCCACCAGCTTCACGCGCGGGTGCTGCACCAGGGTCGGCAGCATCAGCATGAAGGCGCGGCCGAGGCCGGCGACGCCGAGGCGGATCCGGTCCATCAGAGGTCCAGCACCAGCGTCCCGGATCTGGCGCGGGAGACGCAGACCATCAGCGCGCGGCGCCGCTCCGCCGGCGTCAGCACCAGGTCGCGATGGTCCACCTCGCCGGCCAGGTAGCCGGTGCGGCAGGTGCCGCAGGTGCCGCTTTCGCAGGAGGATGGCGCGGTGCGGCCGTGTGCGCGCAGAACCTCCAGGATCGTCACGCCGACCGGCACCTCCAGCACCGCGCCGTCGCGGCCGAGCTGGATCTGGAAGGGCGTGTCGTCGGCGCGCGGGCGAACCCGGTCCGATCCGAAATCCTCGAAATGCACGGCCTTGTCAGGCCAGTGCCCGGTCATGTCGCGCACCGCATCCATCAGCGGGCGCGGGCCGCAGCAGTAGATGTGCGCGCGGGTCGGCTCCTCGAAGACCGGCCAGAGGTCGTAGGCATTCTCCGGCACGCCTTCGTCGTGGTGCAGGATGATGTCGGCGGCACCGGAAAGCTCCGCGTGGAAGGCCGTGCCGGCGGCGTTGCGCGTCAGGTAGAACAGCCGGAACGGCTTGCCGGCGCGGCGTGCGGCATGGACCATGGACAGGATCGGCGTGATGCCGATGCCGCCGGCGACGAAGATGTAGGACGGCGCGCGCGCATCAAGCTCGAACAGGTTGCGCGGTTGCGACACTTCCAGCACCGCGCCCTGCACCACGCCATCGACCAGGCTGACCGACCCGCCGCGCCCGGCCGCGTCGCGCTTCACGGCGATGACGTAGCGGTCGCGCTCGACGCAATCATTGCACAGCGAGTAGTTGCGCAGCGCCCCGCCCGGCACACGGACGGACAGATGCGCGCCCGCGGTGAAGGGCGGCAGTTCCGCGCCATCCGGGTCGCGCAGCTCGAAAAGCTGGATGCCCTGCGCCGCAGGCTCGCACCGGGTGACGCGCAGGCGCAGCAGGTTGGGGGGCATGGGGGATTCCACTCGCATGGCCAACTCTTAGAAAGCTAAGCAAGCCGCCGCAAGATGGACAGGAAGTGCTTAGACCCCTAACTTCATGCGGCCGGTTTCGGAGGGATCACCATGCTCACGGCCCAGGAGAACGAGACGCTGACCCGCGTCGAGGGCGATGCCCCGATGGGACGCCTGATGCGCCGCCACTGGATTCCCGCCGCCCTGTCCGAGCAACTGGCCGAACCCGACGGCAAGCCGATCCGCCTGACCCTGCTCGGCGAGAAGCTGGTCGCCTTCCGCGACAGCGAGGGTCGCCTCGGCGTGCTCGGCGAGTTCTGCCCGCACCGCAAGGCGTCCCTGGCCTTCGGCCGCAACGAGGATTGCGGGCTGCGCTGCCTGTACCATGGCTGGAAATTCGACGTGGAGGGCAACGTCATCGACATGCCCTCCGAACCGCGCGAGAGCGGCTTCGCGGAGCGTGTGAAGCACAAGGCCTATCCGGTGCGGGAGGCCGGCGGCTTCGTCTGGACCTACATGGGCGACCCCGCCCTGATGCCGGACTTCGAGCCGCCACCCTGGGCGCCGACGCCGGACACGCGGATCGCCATCATGCGCGTCGACCTGCCCTGCAACTGGGCGCAGATCATGGAGGGGCAGATCGATTCGGCGCATTCCTCCTCGCTGCATTCCAGCGACATGAAGCCGGCGCGCGGCGAGGCGCAGGCGCTGGAGACGCATTGGGTGCGGCCGTCCACGGACAAGAACCCGCGCATCCAGGTGCAGGTGACGAACTACGGCATGCGCTACGCCGCGATCCGCCGGCCGATCACCCAGGCGGCGACGCATGACTATGTCCGCATCACCACCTATGTCGCGCCCTTCATCGCGTTGATCCCGCCCAACGCCTCCTACAACGTCGCCTCCGTCATCGTGCCGAAGGACGACACCTCGTCGTACTTCCACTTCATCGCCTGGAACGACAAGGGTGGCGGCATCGAGACGGAGGCGTGGCGCAGGTTCTGCGTGATGCAGGTGGGCGTCGACCTCGACGAGGATTTCCGGCCGATCAAGCGTTTCGCCCACAACGACTACCTGCAGGACCGCGCGGCGATGAAGGACGGCAACTTCACCGGCATCCCGGGCATCCCGAACCAGGACATCGCGATGTGGGAGAGCATGGGCGCGATTTCCGACCGCACCAGCGAACGCCTCGGCGCCAGCGACATCGCCGTGATCCAGTTCCGCCGCATCCTTCTGGACGCGGTGGCGCGGCACGAAGCGGGGGCGGAACCCATCGGGCTGTCGGCGCCGCACCTGCCGCTGGTGCAGCTCGCCTCCTACCAGGGCGTGGTGCCCAAGACCGAGGATTGGCGGAAGCTCGGCGCCTCCGCCGATGAGGTTGCGGTGCTGGACGGGTTGGAGGAGGACGCGACGGAACGCGAGATGTCGCAGGCCGTCTGAGCGGCTACTCCCCGGCGGCCGGCGTGATGTCGCGGGCGCCGGAAGCACGCGCATCGAAGGACTCCGGCACCGCCTGGCCGTGGTCGGTGAAGGCCTTGCGCAGCGCCGCGACGTTCGGGCTGAAGATGGTCTTGCGGTTCTCCACCGCCCAGGCGTGCGAGGCCTCCACCGTGCCGAGCGAGTCCTGGAAGCGCGGCATCACCCAGCGCGCGAACAGCTCGTAGCTGCGCCAGGTCTGCTCCCGGTCCGCCCAGTCATGCGCGCGGAACAGGAAGCCGCCGAAGCCGCCGCTGGCCTCGATGAGGTTCTGGATGCCGCGCGCCACCGTGTCCGGTGAGCCGACCAGGGTGGTGCCGGCCTTCACGCCATCGGTCAGCGGGTCCTGCGACCGGCCAGGCGGGCGGCCGAGCGCATCCTCGAAATAGGTCACGGTCTCCGCCCGCTCGCCGATGCGGACCTGTTCCAGGGCGATTTCGTCGGTCTCGGCCACATGCACGTTCATCACCATGCGCCAGTCGCGGCGGTTCATGGTCTTGCCGTGCTTTTGCGCTTCCTCCTCCGCGATGCGCCACTGGCCGGGCAAAGCGGAGGGCCCACCGGGCATGCCGGCGCCGAGCGACAGGATGCCGACGCCGTGCCTCCCCGCCGTGGCCGGCCCCGCGGGCGTCAGGGTGCTGGCGACCGCGATCGGGAAGTGCGGGTCGCTGTAGGGGCGCAAATGCAGCCGCGCCTCATGCATCTCGAACCAGTCCGTCTTGCGGGTGACGGGGCCATCGCAGCGCAGCAGGGCCATGATGGCCTCCAGCGACTCATCCATCCGCCGCCGCTGCGTCGAAGGCTCGATGCCGAGCATGTAGGCGTCCGACACCAGCGCGCCCGGCCCGCAGCCCAGCATCACCCGCCCGCGCGTCATGTGGTCCAGCTGCACGAAGCGCTGCGCCACCAGGAAGGGGTGGTGGTAGGGCAGGCTGGTGACGCCGGAGCCGAGGCGGATGTGCTTGGTGCGCTCCGCGGCCGCGGCGATGATCAGCTCCGGAGAGGCGATGGTCTCCCACCCCGCCGAATGATGCTCGCCGATCCAGGCCTCGTCGTAGCCGAGGCGGTCGAGCAGCTCGATCATCTCGATGTCGCGGGAAATCGCCAGCGTCGGGTTGTCGCCGAGCCGGTGGAACGGCGCCAGGAAGATGCCGAACTGCAATCCGCGCCGCGCCATGGATGATCCTCCGATGCCTGGTCGGAAAGCTTCCGCCAGATTGCCGGACCTGCCAAGCGCGCCCGGCGCCATGCCGCGCGCGTGATCGCCCTGGCTGTTGAAGCCGGCGCATAACCATCCATCTACCATCCACGTGGATGGCGGATGGATGGAAATGAGCGGCATGATCCCGGTCCGGGCCGGCGGCGACAGCGAGAAGATCACCATCAACCTCGGCTACGTCGACCTCGGCCATATCGACCTGCTGGTGCAGGACGGTTTCTACTCGAACCGCACCGACTTCATCCGCACCGCCATCCGCAACCAGGTGGAACGCCATGCGGAGGCGACCCGCCAATCCGTGGCGCGGCGCAGCCTCGACCTCGGGATGCGGCACTTCACGCGCGCCGACCTCGAAGCCGCTCAGGCGCGGGGCGAGGTGCTGCATATCCGGGTGCTGGGCCTGGCCAGCATCGCCGCCGACGTGTCGCCGGAATTGGCGCGCGCGACCATCGCCTCCCTTTCCGTGCTGGGCGCGTTGCAGGCGAGCCCCACCGTCAAATCCGCGCTCGCCGACCGGCTGCGCTGACTCAAGGAATACCGTAGTGATCAAGTTCAACTTCCCGCCGGGGATGGCCGAGGCCACCCGCCTGACGCGCGAAGGCAAGCTGCAGGACGCGATGGCGCTGCTGCGGGGCGGCTTCGCGGGCACGCCGCCGGAACCAGCGGCGCCGCGCCCTCGCCATGCCCCGTCCGGCCGCATCTTCGACGTGGAGCCGGATGCCGTGGCGCCGCCATCCACCACCGGCTTCATGGAGCGCCTGAAGCGCGGCCTGCATCGCAACCAGCCGGCCGCGCCGCCGCCCATGCCGCCGGGCGCGCGGTTCGTGACGCAGACCTTCGCCGGCCCCGGCGGCAGCCGCGCCTACAAGCTGTACATCCCCGCCAGCCTGCCCGCCGGGCCGGTGCCGCTGATCGTCATGCTGCATGGCTGCACCCAGTCCCCGGACGACTTCGCCGCCGGCACCCGCATGAACGCGCTGGCCGAGGCGGATGCCTGCCTGGTCGCCTACCCCGAGCAGACCGCGTCCGCCAACGCCCAGCGCTGCTGGAACTGGTTCAACCCGGAGGACCAGCAGCGGGACCGCGGCGAGCCTGCGATCATCGCCGGCATCACCCGGCAGATCCTGCGCGACCATGCGGTGGACCCGCGCCGGGTGCATGTCGCCGGCCTGTCCGCCGGCGGCGCCCAGGCAGCCATCATGGGCGCGGCCTATCCCGAGCTGTTCGCCGCCATCGGCGTGCATTCCGGGCTCGCCTGCGGCGCGGCGCGCGACGTGCCGAGCGCCTTCGCGGCGATGCGCGGCGGTGCGGCGGGGCTGGCCACGGCCGGCGGGCGGGCGGTGCCGACCATCGTCTTCCATGCCGACCGGGACTCCACCGTGCATCCCGTGAATGGCGACCAGGTGATCGCCCAGGCGCGCAGCGCCACATCGCTGCGGGCGGAGACGCTGCGCGGCCAGGTGCCGGGCGGACACGCCTTCACCCGCACCCGCCACACCGATGCCGCCGGCCGCGCGGTGCTGGAGCAATGGGTG
The DNA here is from genome assembly GCF_051433195.1 of Falsiroseomonas sp. E2-1-a20. Classification (NCBI taxonomy): domain Bacteria; kingdom Pseudomonadati; phylum Pseudomonadota; class Alphaproteobacteria; order Acetobacterales; family Roseomonadaceae; genus Falsiroseomonas; species Falsiroseomonas sp. E2-1-a20. Next base: position 14,286 of record NZ_JBHMFT010000009.1, read on the forward strand.
GTGCATGGCGGCGGCCATGCCTGGTCGGGCGGCGATGCCGCGGGCAGCTACACAGACGCAAGCGGACCGGATGCCTCCGCCGAGATGCGGCGCTTTTTTGCCGAGAACCCGCATCCGGACGCCTGAACCGCAACCCGTCGGCCCCGCCTCGCGTTGGCGGGGCTGACAACGCTACGGGAAACGCAATGCAGATCCAGGTCAATTCCAACGACAGCCTCAGCACGACGGAGGGGCTGGCGGCCAAGGTGGAGGCGCATATCGAGCATGTGCTCGGCCGCTTCGAGGGCCGGGTGACACGCATCGAGGTGCATCTGAACGACGTCAACGCCGGCAAGGGCGGCGAGGGCGACAAGCGCTGCATGATGGAAGCGCGGCCGGCCGGCCTGGCGCCACTGGCCGTGACCCATCAGGCGGGCACGCTGCCGGAGGCCTGGCAGGGGGCCGCGAACAAGCTGCGCAGCCTGCTGGAGACCACCTTCGGCAAGCTCGACGCAAGACCCTGAGGGTCGCGTCCGAGGCGCGTTGCGTGAAACGTGCCTTGGAACAAAAGTGGAATGTGCTACAGTGCTGCCTCCTGGCGAGTCCCTGAGAGGTAGAGGAACATGGCTGCACGCAAGCCACGGCCGGTGCGCCCGGTCGATGCCGCGCTCGCCCGCATCCTGGCGCTGGCCGGAAAGGGCGCCACGCCTGGCCGCATGGCGCGGGAGGTGGAGGTGATCGCCGGCGAGTGGCTGGCGGAACCGGAGCACGATCCGACCGACATCCGCGAGCGATTGGATGAACTGCGCGAGCAGTTGTCCGCCGGAGTCGGCCACGCCGAGGAACAGGTGGCCGACCTGGATGCGAGCGAGCCGGGCGCCGTGAAGCAGGCCGGCGCCATGCTGGCGGCCCTTGTGGCGACCCGGGATGCGGCGAGCCATGCCCTGGTAGCCCTGCAGCCGGCTTGAAGGTCACAACGGGCCTGACATGGCATATAGTCTACGCTGCGAAGCTTGGCTGGACGAGGCCAGATGACTATCATAGGTTGCGCTCATGGATCGGCCCGATCAGCTTCGGAGAAAGCGCCTGACGCGAACCGCGCTGGTATTCGCGGCCGTCCTGGCCCTGGGCGCGGTCGTGCTGGGACTGGGCGACGTCGTACGCGCAGCGCTGGACCCGCCGCAGCAGGTGCAGCCCTACGATCCGCTTGTCCGCTGGTAGGTTTCGGTTGAGCGCATCGACAGCCTCGCACGAACTCCGCATCCTACAGCTTGCGGTTGCAGTCGGCGGTTGCGTGCCGGTCCTGGCAGGCGGTGCTGGCGTGGTGCTGGGACCGATGCTGGTGGGCGGGATGCCGGGTGAGGCCGCCGGGGACAGCCACTTCCGCTACCTCTCCGGCCTGCTGCTTGGCATTGGTCTCGGCTTCTGGAGCACCATCCCCGCCCTGCCGCGGCGCGCCGCCCGGTTCAGGCTGCTGACCGCGATCGTGGTGGTCGGTGGCCTTTCGCGACTGCTGGGCCTGCCGGTTCAAGGATGGCCGGGCGGACCGATGGCGGCGGCGCTGGTCATGGAGCTGGTCGTCACGCCACTGCTGTGCCTCTGGCAGGCGCGCATTGCCTCGGCGCAACGAAGGCGAAACGCCACGCCACCGGCCTGAAACATCACCTCGGCACAATCCCCGCAGCCGATGCAGGGTCCACATGCCATGAACGCCGCCCAGATCAGCCACATCGAGGCAAGCCACCGCCTGGTCGCGCCCATAGCCGAACCCGCCGCGGCGATCTTCTACCGCAGACTTTTCGAACTGGACCCCTCGCTGCGGCCGATGTTCCCCGCGGACCTGTCGTCGCAGGGACGCAAGCTGATGCAGGCCATCGGCTTCGTCGTCGCGCATCTGCGGGTGCCGGACCGGTTGTTGCCGGCGGTCTCGGCCCTCGGGGCGCGCCATGCCGGCTACGGCGTGCAGCGGCAGCATTACGACACCGTCGGGCAGGCCCTGCTGCTGACGCTGGCCGAGGGGCTCGGAGACGCCTTCACACCCGCGGTGCAGGATGCGTGGGAATCCGCCTACGCGTTGCTCGCAATGGTCATGCAGGTCGCCGGCCAAGGGTCCGAAGCGGCGGCGCAACAGGCGGCCTGACTCCCGCGCGGGTTGGGTGCTATCGTGGCTGCGTGAACGTCCTTGCCCCGCCCCGCGCCCGCCTGAACATCGAGGTGGTGTTCGACCTGGTCTGTCCCTGGTGCTTCCTCGGCACCCGCCGGCTGCGGCGGGCGCTGCGGGCGCGGCCTGACATCGCCGCCGACATTTCCTGGCGCCCCTTCCTTCTGAACCCGGACATCGCTCCCGGCGGCGTCGCGCGGGCCGACTACATCATCCGCAAGTTCGGCGGCGAGGACCGGGCAAGACGGCTGCATGGCACGATTGCCGATCTCGGCCGTGGCGAAGGGGTTGTCTTCCAGTTCGACCGCATTCGCCGCGTCCCGCCCTCGCTCGACGCGCACCGCCTGGTGCGGCTGGCGGACCGGCATGGCGTCGCCGCCGATGCGGTGGACGCGCTGTTCCAAGGCTATTTCTGCGACGGACAGGACATCGGCGACCTCGCCGTGCTGGTCGGCATCGCCGCCAGCCTGGGCATGGACCCAACGGCGACGCGCCGCCTGCTGGCCGGCGCGGCAGAGGCCGAGGGGGTTCATGCGGACAATCTGCGCGCCCACCGCCTCGGCATCAACGGCGTGCCCTGCTTCGTGGTGCAGGGCCGGCACGCCATCGCAGGCGCGCAGGAGCCTGAGGTGATCGAACGGCTGCTGGACGTGGCGATCGTCGAAGGCTGACGGAAGCCGCTCAACGCAGCCGCCGCCGCTCCTCCTCGATGCGGCGCTGCTGGTCCGCCAGGCGGCGCTGCTGGTCCTCAAGCTCGCGCTCCCGCTCCCGCAGGGCGCGCGACCGGCCGCGATCGTCGTCGCGATCGCCGCGCCAATCCGGCTCGCCCCGTTCCCGCTCGCTACGGCCCCGCTCACCACGCTCGCGTTCCCGCTCGCCCCGCTCGCGGCCACGCTCGAAGGCCTCGCGCTCCCGTTCGCGTTGTTCGCGGCGCGCCTCGTCGTCGCGCCGGCGCTGCTCATCGGTATCGCCACCCTGGAACTGGCGCAGGACGTCGCCGATGCTCTGCGCGGCGGCGGGTTGGGCCAGGACCGGGGCCAGCAGTGCGGCACAGGCGGCGCCGAACACCAGGCGTCGTGACGATATCATGGCCAATTTCCTCCACGGTTCGTGGAGATCAACGCGGCAGGCGTAAATTCGTTGCGTCGCGCGCCAGCCGATGCCCCAGCCAGGGCCTCAGCAGGCGCTGGCCCGGAAGACGCGGGACGGCGTGACGAACTCGTCCTGCGCGGCCACCGTCAGGATCTCCCGCGACCCGGCCTCCGCCGTGCGGCGCAGCAGGCCGTAGATGCTGGAGGCCGCCGCCGACAGCGCCACGGAAGGCTCGCCCCAGCGCAGCCGGTGGAACAGGAACAGCGCCGCGATGGCATCGCCGGCGCCGTTGACGTTCAGCGGCAGCAGCGGCGTGCGGATGCGGTGAAACTGCCCGCCCTCCCCCACCAGCAGGTCCATGGCATCCGCCGGCGTGTCCTCGACCCGCAGCGAGGTCACCAGCACGCAGCGCGGCCCCTTCGCCTGCAACGCAGAAACCGCGGCCTTGGCATCGTCCAGCGAGGTGACGGTCTGCCCGGTCAGCCATTCCAGCTCGAACTGGTTCGGCGTCAGGATGTCGGCGGCCGGCACGCCGCGGTCGCGCATGAATTCCGGGATGCCGGGGCGCACGAAGACGCCGCGGCCGACATCGCCGATCACCGGGTCGCAGCAATACATCGCCGCCGGATTGGCCGCCTTCACCCGCCCCACCGCCGAAAGGATCGCGGCACCCGTCGCCGCGTCCCCCATGTAGCCGGACAGCACGGCATCGCAGCGCTCCAGCGCGCCACGCTCGGCGATTCCGAGCACGAGTTCCTCGATCAGCTCACTCGGGAAGACCTGGCCGCGCCAGGCGCCGTAGCCGGTATGGTTGGAGAACTGCACCGTGTTCAGCGCCCAGACCTCCGCCCCCAGCCGCTGCAGCGGAAACACGGCGGAGGCGTTGCCGACATGGCCGTAGCTGACCCAGGACTGGATCGACATGATGTTGAGCGGGCGCCCGGCATCGGCCGGGGAGACGGCCTCCGTCATGCGCTGCGCCCTCCGTCCACCGGCAGCAGGATGCCGGTGATGAAGCTGGAGGCATCCTCGCCGAGCCAGACGCAGGCATTGGCGATATCGGCGGGCGTGGACATGCGGCCGAGCGGCACCGATGCGACGAAGCGCGCCCGCAGCTCCGGCGTGTCCGGGCCGCCCATGAACTGCTCCAGCAGCCCGGTCGCGCCGATCACCGGGCAGACCGCATTGACACGGATGTTGTCCCTGGCGAATTCCTGCGCCATCGCCTGCGTCGCGGTGTTCACCGCGCCCTTGGTGGAATTATACCAGGTCAGCCCCGGCCGCGGGCGCTGCCCGGCGGTGGAGGAGATGTTGATGATCGACCCGCCGCGGCCCTGCCGCTGCATCACCGGCACCGCGGCCCGCACCATCCAGAAGATCGACTTCACGTTGGTCGCGTAGACCAGGTCGAACTCGTCCTCGGACACCTCCAGGATCGGCTTGTTGCGGTGGGTGGTGCCGGCATTGTTCACGACGATGTCGAGGCCGCCGAACTCCTCCACCGCCTTGGCCACCAGCGCCTGCACATCGGCCTCCACCGAGACGTCGCCGCCCACCGGCGTACCGCCGATCTCGGCCGCCACGCGCGTGGCGCCCGCCAGGTCGCGGTCGGCGCAGATCACCCAGGCGCCTTCGGCGGCGAAGCGGCGGGCGATGCCCTCCCCGAAGCCGGAGGCGGCGCCGGTGACGATGGCGGATTTGCCTTGCAGGCGCATGCGAGCGGTCCCTCGATCCCGCGCCCGCTGTAGGGGGCGGCACCGGGAGGGTCAATCAAGCCGCGCCCACGCTCAATGGGCGTGGCCCGCATGGCTGTCCCGCCCGCGCAGTTCTTCCATCGCGCGGCGGGCGGTCAGGATCGCGGTCTGCAGGAACAGCGCCGACATGAAGGCGGCAACGGCCAGGTCGGGCCAGCGCGAGCCGGTGCCGAAGACGCCGGCCGCTGCGGCCAGCACCAGCAGGTTGCCCAGCGCGTCGTTGCGGCTGCACAGCCAGACGGATCGGATGTTCGCATCCCCCTCCCGCCACCGCCACAGCAGCAGGACAGACGCCACATTGGCCAGGAAGGCGGCGATGGCGATGGCGCCCATTGTGATGGGCTCCGGCACCTCCACCACGAAGACGCGCCACAGCGCGGCGCCCAGCACCCAGGCCGCGATCAGGCCGAGCGAGGCCGCCTTCAGCAGCGCGGCCCGCGCCCGCGTCGCCGGCGCCAGCCCGATGACGGCGAGCGACAGGCCGTAGGTCGCGGCATCCATGGCGAAATCCAGGCTGTCCGCCTGCAATGCGAGGGAGCCGGAGATCGCGCCCGCGGTGAACTCCACCACGAACATCGCGGCATTCAGGCCGATGATGATCCAAAGGACCCGGCGGAAGGCGGGATCGTCGCCGGTGAAGACGTGGTCGTGACCGTCATGGGGCATGGGCTTGATCTCAGGCGCCGGTGACGCCGTCTCAACCCGCACCCTTCATTCGGTTACAACATAGCGGCGCGGTTGCGCGCGGCAGACGCAAGGACCCTTCCCGCATGGCCGGAACGCCCACCTACGCCACCCCGCCCGGTTTCCTCGGCGTGTCGCGGCGCGATGCCGCGGGCGGCATCGCCATCGCCGGAATCCCGATGGATATCGGCACCACCAACCGTGCCGGCACGCGGGACGGGCCGCGGGCCATCCGGGCGGCGTCGCGCATGCTGGTGGATGGCGCGCATCCCGGAAGCTGGGTGGATCCGGCGACGCTGCCGCTGGCCGATGTCGGCGATTTCGCGCTGGCACTGGGCGACATCCCGGGCAGCCTGGCGCTGATCGAGGCCCAGGCGGCGCAGGTCGAACATCTGGTCACGCTCGGCGGCGAGCATGGCGTGACGCTGCCGCTGCTGCGGGCGCTGTCGAAGCGCCTCGGCGCACCGCTCGGGCTGCTGGTGTTCGATGCGCATGTCGACACCTGGGCGGATAATTTCGGCCAGGCCTACGCGCATGGTTCCGTCTTCTACCACGCGATCCGGGAGGGGCTGGTGGACCCGCGCCGGATGATCCAGCTCGGCATCCGCTCGCCGGTGCAGCGGGATGTGTGGGACTGGACCTTGGGCCAGGGCGTGACGGTGGTGACGGCGCAGGATTTTCACGAATCGGGGCCGGCGGCGGTGGCGGCACGGGTGCGCCAGGTGCTGGGCGCCGCACCTTGCTACCTGTCCTTCGACATCGACGCGCTGGACCCCGCCTTCGCGCCCGGCACCGGCACGCCGGAGATCGGAGGACTGGCAAGCTGGCAGGCGCAGGCGGTGCTGCGCCGGCTGGGCGGGCTCGATTTCCGTGGCATGGACGTGGTGGAGGTGGCGCCGGCCTACGACCAGGGGGAGATCACGGCGCTGGCGGCGGCGGCGATCGTCTGGGAATACCTCTGCCGCGACTGAAAGCTTTCCGGCCGATGTCGCGTGGTGCAGCGCGGCCCACGTGACAATCGTGGAGATCGCCAGAAAAACCCCTTGCACTTCGCAGCGTCGGCCGCTATTTATCCGGCCGTGACGAGGCAAGGTTGCTTCGCCGCGCAGACCCGACGCCATCGCACGTGCCGCGAGCCTCCGACTTCGGAGGCACAAGCAACGACGGGACGCGTCTCTTGTTCACGCCGGTCCCGCCGCTTGGGGCCGGAAGGTTCGAGGGAACCGCCTGTGTCGCCTGATCGCCGCCGCGCGAAGCCGGGACCTCTCCCGCCACTTTCCGCGTAACAGCGCCCGAACCGCAACGCGCGGCACCTGCCGGCCCGAGGGCCCTGGCCGGTGCCCCGTGGAGGCGGCTCCATCCTCCGCGTTCCGTCCTCCCGCTTTCTGGCGGGTGGCGTGCCGCGCAGGGTGCCAGGGTGCGCGCCGGTCCGGCCCCGGTTCCCTCCTTCCCGCCGCCGCGCCTGCTCCCTGGGGGCCGTGGCGCGGCGGCGGGCCAAATGACTTCACCCCCAGCCCCGGGAGGGTTGCCTGCATGACCGACCTTCGCTTCCGCGGCGCCGTCGCGCCGCTCCGCCGCCCGAATGTGGACCTGCCGCGCAATGTCGCCGGCGTCGTCGCCGCCCTGCGCCCGGAAGCCCCGCTGCACTGCCTGCGGCCGGCCACCATCGCGGCGACGGGCGCCACCTTCCTCGGCGCCTTCCCCGGCACGGTCATGTATGCGGTGAAGTGCAACCCGGATCCCACCGTGCTGCGCGCGCTGTGGAATGGCGGCCTGCGCCATTTCGACTGCGCCTCGGCGGGCGAAGTGCGCCTGGTTCGCAGCATGTTCCCGGATGCCAAGATCCATTTCATGCACCCGGTGAAGGCGCGCGGCGCGATCCGCGAGGCGTTCTTCGAGCATGGCGTACGCGACTTCGTGCTGGATTCGGCCGCCGAACTGGCCAAGATCCTGGAGGAGACGGGGGGCGAGGGGCTGAACCTCATCATCCGGCTCGGCCTGCCGAAGGGCAGCGCCGTCTATGACCTTTCCGGGAAATTCGGCGCCGAGCCCGTGGAGGCGGTGGCGCTGCTGCGCGCGGCGCGGCCACATGCCGGCAAGCTCGGAGTGTCCTTCCATGTCGGCTCGCAGTGCCTGGACCCGGCCGCCTATGCCCGCGCCATCGCGCTGGCGGCGTCCGTGATCCATGACTCCGGCGTGAAGGTGGAGGTTCTGGATGTCGGCGGCGGCTTTCCGGTGGCCTATCCGGATGTCGTGCCGCCGCCGCTCTCCGCCTTCATGGACGCCATCGGCACTGCCTTCGCGCAGGCCGACCTTCCGGGGGTGGAGCTGTGGGCGGAGCCGGGCCGCGCGCTGGTGGCGGGCGGTGCCTCCATCGTCGTGCAGGTGCAGGCGCGGCGGGACGGGATGCTGTTCATCAACGACGGCGTCTATGGCGCGCTGTCCGATGCCGGCGCGCCTGGCTTCCGCTTCCCGGTGAAGCTGATGCGGCCGAGCGAGGCTGCGCTGGTGCCGTTCAGCTTCTTCGGCCCGACCTGCGACACCGCGGACCGCATGGAAGGCCCCTTCCTGCTGCCCGGCGATGCGCAGGAGGGGGATTGGATCGAGATCGGCCAGCTCGGCGCGTATGGCGCCTGCCTGCGCACCGCCTTCAACGGTTTCGACCGCGCGGGCATGGTGGAGGTGGCCGATCTTCCGCTGCTGGAGACGCCGGGCTACGCCCTGGCGGCCTGACGAGCCCTCTCCCCCGCTCATGGGGGAGAGGGTTGGGTGAGGGGGACGTGCAGGCGACAAGCGCGCCCGTGATCCCCGCTGCCCCCCCTCACCCAACGCTCTCCCCTCTGTGGGGGGAGAGGGATTCCAGTTGCTCAAGGAACCATCCAGATGAAGCATGTCGCCTTTGCCGGTCGTCTCGTCATCCTCGGCTTCGGCTCGATCGGCCAGGGCGTGCTGCCGCTGATCCTGCGGCACATCGACCTGCCCCGGGACCGCATCACCATCGTCACGGCGGAGGAGCGCGGGCAGGACGTGGCCGCCGAATACGGCATCCGCTTCATCCTGCAGGCCGCCACGCGCGAGAATTTCGAGGAACTGCTCTCGCCGCTGCTGGCGAAGGGCGACTTCCTGCTGAACCTGTCGGTGGACGTGTCCTCGGTGGAGCTGATGAAGCTGTGCCGGAAGCTGGATGTGCTTTACCTGGACACGGTGGTGGAGCCCTGGGCCGGCGGCTACACGGACACCTCCCTGACGCCCTCGCAGCGCTCCAACTACGCGATGCGGGAGGCCGCGGTGGCGCTGCGCGAGGAGATGCGCGGCGGGCCGACCAGTGTCACGGCGCATGGCGCCAATCCCGGCCTGGTCAGCCACTTCGTGAAGCAGGCGCTGCTGGACATCGCACGCGACACCGGCGCGCCCGTCGCCTCGCCGCCGCCGGCCTCCGACCGCGCGGCCTGGGCGCGCATCGCGGCCGGGCTCGGCGTGAAGGTCATCCACATCGCGGAGCGCGACACACAGGTGGCCGACCGGCCGAAGCAGCCGGGCGAATTCGTCAACACCTGGTCGGTCGATGGCTTCGTCGGCGAGGGCTGCCAGCCGGCGGAACTCGGCTGGGGCAGCCATGAGAAGGCGCTGCCGGCCGATGGCCACCGCCACGGCTTCGGCTGCGATGCCGCGATCTACCTGATGCGCCCCGGCGCCTCCACCCGCGTCCGCACCTGGACGCCGCTGGAGGGGCCGATGCACGGCTTCCTCATCACCCACAACGAGTCGATCTCGCTGACGGACTACTACACGCTGCGCGATGCCACCGGCGCCGTCACCTACCGCCCCACCGCGCACTACGCCTACCACCCCTGCGACGACGCGGTGCTGTCCGTGCATGAACTCGCCGGCAAGAACTGGCAGATGCAGCCGGAGAAGCGGCTGATGACGGATGAGATCACGCAGGGCATGGACGAACTCGGCGTGCTGCTGATGGGCCACGCCAAGGGCGCCTACTGGTATGGCTCGCGCCTCACCATCGACCAGGCCCGGGCCGCCGCGCCGCACAACAACGCGACGTCGCTGCAGGTCACGGCCGCGGTGCTGGCCGGCGTGATCTGGGCAATGGAGAACCCGCGGCAGGGCCTGGTGGAATCGGACGAGATCGACCACGCCCGCGTGCTGGAGATCTGCGCGCCCTATCTCGGCGATGTCGTCGGAGTCTATTCCGACTGGACGCCGCTGCAGGAGCGCGGCGTGCTGTTCCCCGAGGCGCTGGATGCAACCGATCCGTGGCAATTCGGCAACTTCCGGGTGACGTAGCACCGGGCGGCCGCCCGGCAATTTATTCTGGTTTCGATCCGGTTCACATTTGCATCGTATGGTCTAGGCTCAGCGGAACGTGATCTCCGCTGGATGCCGATATGTCGGAAGCCTCGCAGGCGGGCCTTGCGCCTGCCCAGACGCCGCTGGACCTGCTGCGCCGCCGCCTTCCGGCCCAGCTTGGGCGCCTGCTGAACCGCGCCATCTACGAAGCGGCGTTCCTGGTGCCGACCGTGGCGCGCAGCGGCTTCTTCAACAGCGGCTACCTGCCGCTGCTGCCCGGCTTCCTGCCGGTGGAGGCGCTGCCCCTCCAGGAAGCCAGTGCAAACCTGTACCACTACGTGCTGCACACGCACCCGGGTGAAGGCGGCCCACCGCCCCGGCGGGTGCTGGATATCGGCTGCGGCAGCGGTGGCGGGCTGATCTACGCCGCGGCGCTGTGGCCGGAGGCGATGATCACCGGCGTCGACTGTTCCTTCGCCGGCATCGCCGCGGCCCGGCGGCGGGTGCGCGGCGTGCCGAACATCCGGCTGCTCCGCTGCGGCGGCCATGCGCTGCCGCTGCCCGACCAGTCCTTCGACCTGGCCGCGGGTGTCGGTTCGCTGACGAATATCGGCGCGGCCCCCTTCCTGGCGGAGGCGGCGCGCGTCCTGCGCCCCGGGGGGATCCTGTCGATCTCGGCCGGAACCGGCTGGTCCGTGCGCGACTACCAGGCCATGCTGGCCACGCAGGGTCGGAACCTGGGTCTCCGCCTCATCTCCCTCACCGACATCACTGCCGCCACGCTTACGGCCATCGACTCGGCCCAGGACCAGAACGAAAAACTGATTGCCAGCCTGCCCCGCGCGCTGCGGCGGCAGGCGCGCGAATGGGCGACACTGCCCGGCTCCGCACGCCACGCACGCTACGGCAGCGGGGCGCGACGGGACCTTGCGGCGGTGTTCCGGCGAGACCCCGGCCCGGCCTGAGTCCGGCCGAAGGCCACACTCCACCTCAACCAGCACGCGCAATCCGCTGCCGCCATGCCGCGCAGCGGGGCGCCGGCTTTGACTGGGCCCGCATTGGCGGCATGGTGACCGCCGACCTTGGGGTGCACCGGTATGAAACGCAGTCTTTTGGCAGGCATCGCCTGCCTTGCCCTCGGGGCACAGTCCGCCCAGGCCCAGACGCTGCGCATCGCCATGGCGGCGGAGCCGACCTCCGCCGACCCGCAGCAATACGCCGCGGCGCCGAACTCCACGCTGCACAACCACGTCTTCGAATCGCTAGTCTCGCTCGATGCCCGGCTGAAGGCGGGGCCATCGCTGGCGGTGTCCTGGTCGCGCCGCGACGACACCACCTGGGTGTTCCAGTTGCGGCAAGGGGTGACGTTCCACAACGGCCACCCCTTCACCGCGGCCGATGTCGTGTTCTCCTTCTGCCGCATCCTGAACAACGAATCGGAACTCGCGGTCAGCTACTCCTCCTTCGTCCGCCGCCTGACGCGGGTGGAGGCAGAAGGGCCCAACACGGTGGTGATCGGGACGCGGGAGCCGGAGCCGCTGCTGCCGGCGGATCTGTCCAGCCTGCGGATCATTCCCTCGAACCTGGTGGCGGCGCGCCCCATCGCCTTCAGCGTCGCCGACAATTGCGCCGGCGCCGGCCAGCCCTGGCCGACCCTGGCGCAGTTCAACGATGGCTCCGCCGCCATCGGCACCGGCCCCTTCCGCATGCGAAGCTTCGGCCGCAGCGGCGTGACGGAGTTGTCGCGCAACGACACCTATTGGGGCCCGAAGCCGCATTGGGCCGAGGTCCGGCTGCAACCGGTCACCGCCGCCGGGCCGCGCCTGGCCGGGCTGCTGGCCGGCGACCATGACGTGGTGGAGGCGCCCGCGACCGGCGACATCCCCCGCCTGCGCAGCAATGACGCGGTGCGGCTGGCGGTCTCCCCCACCACCCGGCTGATCTTCCTGCAACTCGACCAGCGCGAGCCGGCGCCCTTCGTCAATGGCGGCGCGGCGCCGAACCCGCTGCGCGATGCAAGGGTGCGCCAGGCGCTGTCGCTGGCGATCGACCGCAAGGCGATCGCCGACCGGATCATGGATGGCCTCGCCTTGCCCGCCACGCAGTTCCTGCCGGAGGGGATGTTCGGCACCCTGCCCGGCCTGCCCACCCTGCCCTACGACCCGGCCCGCGCCCGCGCCCTGCTGGCCGAAGCCGGGCACGCCAACGGCTTCGCCCTGACTCTGCACGCCACCAACAACCGCTACGTCAACGACGCCCGGATCATCCAGGCGGTGGGCCAGTACTGGTCCCGCATCGGCGTACGGACGGAAGTGGATGCGATGCCCTCCAACGTCTTCTTCGGTCGCCGCGCGCGCCGCGAATTCTCCGTCCCCATGGGCGGCTGGGCCGCGAGCGCGGAGGAGACCCTGCTGTTCTTCCGCACCTGGATGACCACCACCAACCGGGACCGCGGCATCGGCGGCAGCAACTACGGCAACTGGTCCAACGCGGCCTTCGATGCCGCCGCGGTGCAGGCGCTGACCACGATGGAGGAGGCGGAACGCGGCCGACTGCTGCGCGAAGCCTCCCGCATCGGGCTGGAGGAGATGCCGATCCTGCCGCTGCATTTCGAGAGCGCCGCCTGGGCCTTCCGGCGCGGCCTGGCCTATGACGGGCGGATGGACCAGCAGACCCTGGCGCAGGAGATCCGCCCGCAATGACCCCCCTCGCCCAGGCCTTCCGCGCCACTGGCCGCATCGCCATCCCGTGGGCGGATGCCGCCTGCGACCTGTCCCGGCCGCTGACGCTGGAATGCTACCGGCCGGCCGGCCACCGGCCCGACAGCCCGGTGGTGCTGGTGCAGCACGGCATGCTGCGCAACGGCGACGACTATCGCGACTTCTGGATTCCGGCGGCGGACCGCCACGGCCTGCTCATCGTCGCCACCACCTACGGCAAGGAGGCCTGGCCGCAGGCCGAGCACTACAACAACGGCCTGGTGCTGGATGATGCCGGCAAGCTGCGCCCGCGCGACTCCTGGGCCTATGGCATTCCGCTGCGCATCTTCGCGGCGCTGCGCGCGGCAGGGGTGACGACGCGGCCGAAGGCCTTTCTGTTCGGCCATTCGGCCGGCGGGCAGTTCGGCCACCGGCTGCTGTCCACCCAGCCGCATGACCTGATCGAGGCCGCCACCATCGGCAATCCCGGCTGGTACACGCTGCCGGTGCTGGATCGGGATTTTCCGGAAGGCCTGGGCGGCATCGGGCTGGGCGAGGCCGAGTTGCTGGCGCTGCTCGCCTACCCGATGACCATCCTGGCCGGCGACCAGGATATCGAGACGGACGGCCCCTCCCTGCCCTCGCAGCCCGCCGCCCTGGCGCAGGGCCCGCACCGCTTCGCGCGCGCCCACAATTACCTGGCGGCCGGACAGGCGGCGGCGGCGCGGCGCGGCGTGGCGTGCAACTGGCGGCTGGTGCCGGTGGCCGGCGTCGGCCATGACGGCCGCGCCATGTCCGCCGTGGCCGCGGCGCTGTGGTTCGAGAACCGGCTGATCCCGGCCGCCGAGGCGGGAGTCGGCGCCGAGGCTGTCGCCTGAAGCGGTCGCGTTGACGCCGAGGGCGGGGCGCCCTACCGTTGTCAGGTCATATGATGACCTGTATCGCCTCGCCCCCCAGGACGGCCGAACCATGATGCGCCGCGACATCGGCATGTCGCCGCTGCGCCCCGCCGCCAACCTCACCGGCGCGCTGGTGCATCGGCTGGCCGAGGAAATCCGCTCCGGCCGCCTTGCCCCCGGCGCCCGCCTGCCGACCGAACAGGACCTGATGCGGGAAGCCGGCGTCAGCCGCACCGTGGTGCGGGAGGCCGTGGCGGCCTTGCGGGCGGAAGGACTGGTCTTCACCCGCCAGGGCGTCGGCGCCTTCGTCAACGAACGACCCGGCGAGGGCATCTTCCGCCTCACGCCCAGCGAGGCCGAGGGGCTGCAACAGGTCATCCAGGTGCTGGAGCTGCGCCTGGCGCTGGAGGTGGAGGCCGCCGGCCTCGCCGCCGAACGCCGCAGCGAGGCCGCCCTGGCGCTGATCTCCGAGGCCGAGGCCACCTTCGATGCCGCGGTCTCCGCCGGCGGCGATGCGGCGGAGGCGGATTTCGCGCTGCATCGCGCCATCTTCCTGGCGACCGGCAACCCGCATTTCCTGCGCTTCCTGGAAGTGCTCGGCCGCCACGCCATCCCGCGCCGCGCCCTTGGTCTGGTGGAACGCAGCGAGGCGGAGCGCCGGCAATACCTGGCGCAGGTCCGCGCCGAGCACCGCCTGGTGGCGGAGGCCATCGCCGCCGGCGATCCGGCGGCTGCCCGCGCTGCCATGCGCCAGCATTTGGAAGCGGCGCGGGAGCGGTACCGGCGGCTGGCGGCCCAGGCGGGGGGATAGCCGGGCGGGTAGGAGGCGCGGCCCCGGCGGACTAGGCTGCCGCAGGAGGACTTCGCCATGGACAACCCGCTGATCCGCCTCGCCGGGCACGCCGCGAACTGGCGCCACCGGCCAATGCCGGCCGATGTCGCGCACCGCGCCCGTCGCGCCCTGGTGGACTGGTTCGCCGCCCTGCTGCCCGGCTGCTCCCAGCCGCCGGCCAGCCTGATGGCGAAGGTGCTGGCCGATCAGCGCGGCACCGGGCGCGCCATCTGCTACGTCGATGGCCACGCCGGGGCGCTGCGCCACGCCGCGCTGCTGAACGCGACGGCCAGCCACACGGTGGAATTCGACGACATCTACCGGGACGCCGGCTACCACCCTGGCTGCCCGACCATCCCCGCCGCGCTGGCCGCCGCCCAGGCGCATGGCGGCGACATGGATTTGCTGCTGCGGGCCATCACCGCGGGCTACGAGGTGGGCTGCCGCATCGGACTCGCCATCCAGCCGAGCCACTACCGCTACTGGCACACCACCGGCACCGTCGGCACCTTCGGCGCCGCGGCCGCGGTCGGCGTGGTGCTCGGCCTGGACGAGACCCGCATGGCGCACGCAATCGCCACCGCCGCCACCATGGCCGGCGGGCTGCAACAGGCCTTCCGCGGGGAGGGCATGAGCAAGCCGCTGCATCCGGGACATGCGGCGGAAGCGGGCGCGCTGGCGGCGCTGGCGGCCTCGGCGGGGGTGACCGGGGCGCTCGACGTGCTGCACGGCCCGGTGGGATTCGCCGCGGCGACCAGCGAGGACACCGGCAAGTGGGACAAGGCGCTGGCCGGGCTGGACGAGACCTTCGCCATCACCGGCATGACCTTCAAGAACCACGGCTGCTGCGGCCACATCTTCCCGGGTCTTGATGGCCTCGCCGCGTTGCAGGACACGCACGGCTTCACGGCGGACGATATCGTGAAAATCCACCTCGGCGGCTACAGCGCCACCAAGGATGTCTGCGACCGGCCCGAGGTTGCGACCGAGCAGCAGGCGCGGTTCAGCGCGCAATACTGCATGGGCGCCCTGCTGGTGCTGGGTGGCGTGCGGCTGGCCGCCTTCACGCCCGAAAGCCTGGCGGACCCGCGCATTCGCGCCGTGATGCCGAAGGTCACCGTCAGCCTCGACCCCGCTTTGGCGCAGGACTACCCGGCGCGGCGCGCGGCGCGGCTGCGGGTGGAGCTGGCGGATGGAGGGGTGCTGGAGCACTACCAGCCGACCCGCAAGGGCGACCCCGACGCGCCGCTGACCGATGCGGAGCTTGCCGCGAAGTTCCGCGAACTGGCGGAGCCGGTGCTGGGCAAGCCCGAGGCGGCCGCGCTGCTCGTCCTGCTGCGCGAAGGTTCCACGCTGCCGGGCCTGCTGAAGACGACCTTCTCCGGGGATTAGTGCCCAGTAGAAAGGAAATCTTTCTTTTTCGGCCTTCTTGCGTGAGGTTCTAAGGAAATCCATTCTCCGTTCTGGCCGGCGCCCTTCGCCAGCACCAGGACCTGAACATGACCCTCCCACGCCGCCGCCTCCTCGCCATGTCCGCCGGCCTTCTCGCGACCCCGGGCCTCGCCCGCGCCCAGTCGGACCGCCCCATCCGCCTGATCGTGCCGGTGGCGCCCGGCGGCAGCCAGGACATCGTCGCGCGGCATTCGGCCCGCGCCCTGACGGACATCCTCGGCCAGACGGTGCAGGTGGAGAACCTGGCCGGCGGCGGCTCCAACATCGGCTATGCCGCGGCGGCGCGCGCGGCGGCGGATGGGCACACGCTGCTGGCCGGCGCCGATACGCTGTCCATCACCGGGACGCTGACGCCGCGCCTGGGCTTCGACCCGCTGGGCTTCGCCGCCATCCACCGCACCGTCCGCGTGCCGCAGATCCTGGTGGTGCGCGCCGATGATCCGGCGGCCGATTTCGCCGCCTGGTTCGCCGCCAGCCGCCGCCAGCCCCCGGCCGTGGGCACGCCGGGCCACGGGCAGTTGGCGCATCTGCTGGTGGAACAGCTCTTGCGCGCCGCCGATTCCCGCTGGACGCATGTGCCCTATCGCGGCGGCGCGCTGGCGCTGAACGATCTGCTGGGCGGGCAGCTCCAGGGCGTGATGATCAACATCGGCGCGGTGACCGACCATGTCCGCTCCGGCCGGCTGCGCGGTCTGTTCGTCAGCCCGGAGGCGCGGGCCGCCGCCCTGCCGGATGTGCCGACCCTGCGTGAGGTCGGCTTCGCCGGGATGTCCGCCGTCGGCTGGCACGGGCTGCTGGCGCCCGCCGGCACCGACCCCGCCATCATCGCCCGGCTGAACGCCGCCAGCCGGGCCGCGGTGAAGCGGCCGGACATCGCCGAGCGCCTGGCGGGCCTGGGCGTCGAGCCGACCGACGAGGCGCCGGAGGCGCTGCAGGCGGCGATCCGGGACGATGCGGCGCGCTACGCCGAGATCATCCGCCGCTTCGGCATCACGGCCGCCTGACGGGCTTGAAAGGCGGCCGGCTCGCCATGCGGGCCGGCAGCGCCGACAGCAACGCGCGCTGCGCGGCCTCGGGCAGATAGGGCCAGGCCGAGATCTCGTCGCCGCTGCGGCCACAGCCGCGGCACAAGCCGGTGCGCGGGTCCAGCAGGCAGGCCCCGGTGCAGGGGCTGGGCATCATGCCGCGCGCCCCGCGCGGACGCCGAGCGCGAAGGACTGCGCCAGCCCGTTCCCCGGCACGTAGCCTGCCGCGCCATGGCCTGAGACGCCGCAGGCGACGCCACCCGCCGCGAACAGGCGCGGAATGGCGGTGGCATCCGGCCGGAGCACCCGCCCCGCGCCATCCACCCGCACGCCACCCTGGGTATGGGCCAGGGCGCCGGTGACCTCCGCCGCGTAGAAGGGTGGCACCAATGGGTGGCCCCAGGATTGGCGGCCGAAGCCGTCAGGCTGGCGGCCCATCGCGGCCAGGGTCTCGGCCAGCGCCGCCGGCGGCAGCGCGAAGCGCGCGGCAAGGGCGGGCACATCCGCGCATGCCGCCACTGCCCCACAGGCCACGGCGTGCCGGAACGGGCCGCCGGCCAGCGCCGCCCGATGCGCCGCCTCGCCCCAGATCTCCACCGCGGTACCGCCCGGCTGCGCCAGCAGATGCGGCGTGAGCTCCGATGGCCCCATATCCTCCGCCACGAAGCGGCGGCCGAGGCGGTTCACCAGGATGGCGCCGAGCGCCGGCAGCGCGCCGCCGAAGCGCGGCCTTTCCCGCCCCACCAGATGCGGCGAGACATGCGGCTGGCCCTGCCAGGAGTCCAGGCAGCGGAATTCCGCGCCCAATGCCTCCGCCCAGCGGAGCGCGGCGCCATCGCTGAGCGTGCCGCCGACATGCACCGCCGCCGCGGCCTCCGGGCAGAAACGCGCGACCAGGTCCGGCGCGCCGCCGAAGCCGCCGGTGGCCAGGATCACGGCGCCGGCCTCGATCCGCCCATCCGCTTCGACACCGGCAACGCCGGGCAGCAGCGCCGTCACGGCGACTCCGTCGCGGAATGCGATGCCGGGATGCCGTGCCACCGCCTGCCGCAGCAGCGCCTGCAATTCCGCGCCGGATTCGGCTGGCGTGGCGTGCAGCCGCATGGCGGAATGGCCCGGCCAGCGCAAGCCCGTGTGCAGGTGCAGCGGCAGGATCGGGTCGAGGAAGGCCAGCGCCTCCGCCGCGCCGTGGGTCACCGCCTCCAGCAGCAGCGGGTCGACCGCATCGCCAGACTTGGCGCGGATATCGGCGGCGAACAGCGCGGGCGAGTCGGGCTCCTCCTGCCAGCGGGTGCCGGCCGCGGCGATCAGGCCGCCGGACAGGGCCAGGGTGCTGGGCGTCGCGGCGTCACGTTCCAGCAGCAGCACCCGCCGCCCGCGATCCGCCGCCGCCAACGCCGCGACCAGCCCGGCCGCGCCGGCGCCGGCCACCACCACATCCCACATCAGCCGTGCAGGTGGCAGGCCACGCCGCCCTGGTTCTCGCCCGGCGCCACGGTCCAGCGCGGCAGCTCGCGCGCGCAATGCGGCATGGCGTGGACGCAGCGCGGGTGGAAGGGGCAACCTGGCGGCGGGTTCGCGGCGCTCGGGATTTCGCCGATGATGCGCGGCAGCACGCCACGCCGCGACGGGTCCGGAATGGGCGAGGCGTCGCGCAGCATCTGGGCGTAGGGGTGCATCGGGTTGGCCAGGACGCGCCCGGCCGGCCCTTCCTCCACGATGCGCCCGAGATACATCACGGCGACCCGGTCGCAGAACCAGCGCACCACGGACAGGTCGTGGCTGACGAACAGGAAGGCCAGGCCGCGCCGCTTGCGGAGGTCCTGCATCAGCAGCAGCACCTGCGCCTGCACCGACACATCCAGCGCCGAGACGGGCTCATCCGCCACGATCAGTTCCGGCTCCACCGTCAGCGCGCGGGCGATGCCGATGCGCTGGCGCTGGCCGCCGCTGAATTCGTGCGGAAAGCGGTCGAGCGCCGCCGGCGGCAGGCCGACTTCCTCCAGCAGGGCGCCGGCGCGGCGGCGCGCTTCCTTGCCCACGGCGAGGCCATGCACGCGCATGGGTTCCATCAGCGCATCGCCGATCGATTGCCGCGGGTCGAGCGAGGAGTACGGGTCCTGGAACACGATCTGCATGCGCCGGCGCAGCGCCTTCAGGGCGGCACCGCGCGCGGCCAGCACATTCTCCCCCTTCCAGGTGACGGTGCCGGCATCCGGCTCGATCAGGCGCAGCAGGGCGCGGGCGGCGGTGGATTTGCCGCAGCCGGATTCGCCGACCAGCCCGAAGGCCTCGCCGGCGTTGATGGTGAAGGAGATGTCCTCCACCGCGCGCACGCGGACGGTGCGTGGCGTGGGAAACCCCTTCTTCGAGACGAAGTGCTTTCGCAGGCCGTCCACGACCAATACGGGTTCACTCATTGCGCAGCTTTGGGTCGGTGGCGTCGCGCAACCCGTCGCCCACCATGTTCAGGCCGAGCACCAGGAACAGGATGGCGAGACCTGGGAAGATGGCGAGCCAGGGCGCGTCCAGGATGTTCTCGAACCCATCCCGCGTCATGCCGCCCCAGGTCGCCGTCGGCGGCTTCACGCCGAGGCCGATGAAGGACAGGGAGGCTTCGACGCGCACGGCGGTGGCGAGCCACAGCGTGCCCATCACCATCACCTCCGACATGATGTTCGGCAGGATGTGGCGGAACAACACGCGGGTGTGGGAGAATCCCAGCGCGCGGCCGGCCTCGACGAAGGCGCGTTCCTTCAGCGCCAGGGTCGGCGCGCGGGCGACGCGGGCGAAGGGCGCGATGGCCGTCAGCGCGATGGCGACGACCAAATTGACCAGTTCCGGCCCCAGCAGCGCCACGACGATCAGGCCGAGGATCAGCGAGGGGAAGGACAGCAGCACGTCCATCACCTGCATCACGAACAGGTCGAACTTGCCGCCGATGTAGCCCGACACCAGGCCGATGGCGCCGCCGATGATGGCCGCGGCAAAGATGGCGCCGAGCGAGACGATCAGCGAGATGCGCGCGCCCCACATCAGGCGGGACAGGATGTCCCGGCCGAACTGGTCCGTGCCCAGCAGGTAGTCGCCGCCCGGCGATTGCAGGCGGTTGAAGATGTCCTGTTCCGCCGGGTCGTAGGGCGCGAGCCAGGGGGCGAAGATGGCAGCCGCCATGATCAGCAGGCAGATCACGGCGCCGACCGCCGTGGTCGGGTTGCTGCGCGCCTTGCTGAGCGCCCGCTTCCAGCCGGAGGGCGGCGGCGGCGCCACGATTTCGGAGCTGATGCTCATTCCGCCTTCACCCGTGGGTCGATGACGCCATAGAGCAGGTCCGTGATCAGGTTCACCACGACGATGAGGAAGCAGTAGATCACCATCAGCCCCTGCAGCATCGTGTAGTCGCGTTGGTTCAGCGCGCCGACGATGATCTTGCCGAGGCCGGGCCGGTTGAAGACGATCTCGGTCAGCACGGAATTGCCGAGCAGGATGCCGACATACAGCCCGACCACGGTGACGATCGGCAGCGAGGCGTTGCGCAGCCCGTGCACCCAGACCACGCGGCGCCACGGCACGCCCTTGGCGCGCGCGGTGCGGATGTAGTCCTCGCCCAGGGATTGCAGCATGGCGCTGCGCGTCACCCGGGTGATGTAGGCCGCCATGATGAGGCCAAGCGCGATCGTGGGCAGCACCAGCTTGTGCAGCCGGTCGCCGTAGTCGGACAGGTCCGACCCGCCGATGACGGGAAACCAGCGCCAGTGCAGGGAGAAGGCCAGCAGCAGGAAGATACCCGACACGAACACCGGGAAGGACAAACCTATCAGCGACAGGATGCGCGCCGCCACGTCGACCACGCCGTTGCGGTTCAGCGCCGCCCAGATGCCGACCGGCACGCCGACGACGACGCCGAAGATCATCGAGGCGATGGTGAGGTCCAGCGTATGCGGCAGCACCGCCGCGACCTCCGCCGTGATGGAACGGCCGGTGACCATCGACACGCCGAAATCACCCATCAGCGCGCTTCCGATGAAGCTGAGATACTGCGCCCAGAGCGAGCGATCGAGCCCCAGCCGCGTGCGCAGCGCCGCGATCGCCTCCGGCGTCGCCTGGTCACCCAGGATCACCAGCGCCGGGTCGCCGGGCACGATGCGGACGATGATGAAGACCAGCGTCAGCACCGCGATCAGCGTCGGCACGGCGGCCAGCAGCCGCCGCAGGACGAAGCCGGTCATCTAGCGCGCCTCGCCCCCTCTCCCGCCTGCGGGAGAGGGATGGGGTGAGGGTTTTCTCACCGCAGCCGCGTCGCCTCAGTGATCAGCGGGCCGAGGCTCATCGAGCCCTTTAACTCATACCCGTAGTCCAGGTTGTCGCGGCGGGCGAAGACCAGCAGCGTCTCGATCAGCGGCACGCCGCAGACATTCTGCACCAGGATGCGCTGCGCCTCCGCCCACAGGCGCTTCTGCGCCTCCACATCCGTGCTGACCCGCGCGGCATCGATCTGCTGGTCCGCCTGGTCGCAATGCGAGAAGTTCGTCACCGCGGTCGGCGTGCGGACGCGCGAGCGGCCATGGAAGAACTGCGTCAGGTAGATGTCCGCCACCGGGAAACGGGCCGCCGCGTAGTAGACCAGCGGTGACAAATCCTGGCGGATCTGCTGGTGGAAGGTCGCGTGTTCCACCACCTGCAGGTCCAGCGTGATGCCGGACCGGCGCAGCTGCTGCTGCACCACCTGCATCATGTTCAGCATCTCCGGCAACTGCGTGTGGATCACGCGGATGGTGATGCCGTTGGGATGCCCGGCTTCCGCCAGCAGCGCCCGCGCCCGCGCCGGATCGGCCGGCAGCAGCCCGTTCTCGTTGCTGAAGCCGAGATAGCCGCGCGGCACCAGGGACTGGCCCTCGCGCGCCACGTCCTGGCCGCGGAAGCGCACCAGTTCCGCCCGGTTCACCGCATGCGCCAGCGCCTGGCGGATGCGGATGTCGTTGAAGGGCGGCTGCTGCGTGTTGAGGTTCAGGATCGCGAGTTCACCCGGCTCGAACACGTCCACCACCGTGTTCGGCACCTGCCGGGTGCGGTTCACCCAGGTCTGGTCGGCGCGGCCGTAGTTCAGGTCCAGCTCACGGTTCTGGAACGCCAGGTCGCGGGAGGCGTCGGAGGGGATGAAGCGATAGCTGATGCGGCCAAGCTGCGGCGCACCGCGGAAGTAGCCGGCATGGGCCACGAGTTCCGCCGACTGGTTCGGCGTCACGCGATCCAGCGCGAAGGGGCCGGTGCCGATCGGGGAACGCACGAAATTGTCGCCCCGCTCCTCCACCGCGCGCTTCGAGACGATGTAGCCGCCGGAGTAGTTCGTCAGGATCCCGAGCATGCTCGGGATGTTTTCCCGCAGCACGATGCGCACCGTGTGCGGGTCCACCGCCTCGATGCTCTCGATCGCGCGGTAGTCGGCGGCGAAGGCGCTGGTCGCGGCGGTGCCCGACTTGCGCAGGGAGAATACGACATCCTCCGCGGTCAGCTCGCCGTAGTTGCCGTGGAAGCGAACGCCGCGGCGCAGGTGGAAGGTCCAGGTCTTGCCGTCGGCGCTGCTCTCCCAGCGCTCGGCCAGGTCCGGCTCGATCTCGGCCGGGTTGATGGAGCCGGGCTTGAAGCGCACCAGCCCGTTGAACATCCAGGCGACCACGACACGATCGATGGTGGAGACGGCGAAGTGCGGGTCGAGACGCCCGACATCCTGCGCCGCCATGCCGACGCGCAGCGTCGGGCCGGCCGGGGCCTGCGCCTGCGCACCGAAGACCGACGCAATGGCCAAGGCGCTGCCCAGCAACGCCGCTCGAAATCCGCGCATGAAAAAATCTTCCCCGTTGGACCTTGCGCGGAGCCTAGCCTGTTACGGGGGCGTCCGTGAAGCGACCAATCGCGAAGGCGTCCAACGGCACGTCCGTCGCCCCGTCCATGACCAGCTCGGACAGCACCACGCCGACGCCCGGCCCGGTCTGGAAGCCCTCGCCGCAAAAGCCGAAGGCGTGGATCAGGCCGGGCGTGGTCTGCGATGGACCAAGCACCGGGAAGTGGTCCGGGAGCATGCCGTCCGTGCCGGTCCAGCTGCGGATCACCATGGCCTCCGCCAGGCGGGGGATCACGCCGACGGCGCGCTGCATGGCGCCGAAGGCGGCATCCGGGCGCGGACGGGTGACGCGGATGGCGTCGTCGCTTTCGCCATGGCCGCCGCCGAAGATGATGTTGCCGCGCGGAATCTGCCGCAGGTACAAATTGCCGCCGACCACGCCGAGGCTGTGGCGCAGGAAGTAGGGCAGCGGCTCCGTCACCAGCATGTTCGGATGCAGCTTGGTGATCGGCACCTCCTCGCCGAAGCGGCGGGCGATCTCGCCACCCCAGTAGCCTGCGCAGTTCAGCAGCCAGGGCGCGGTGAAGGACTGCCCGCCGGCGGTCAGAACGAAGTTGCTGCCGTCATGGTGGAGGTCCGTGACCGCATGGTTTTCCCGGATCTCCGCGCCGGCCGCGCGCGCGGCGCGGGCCAGGGCGGGGGCCAGCAGGCGCGGATTGGCGCTGCCATCCTCCTCCAGCAGGCTGCCGGCGATGACCTGGTCGCTGAAGAAGGGGTTTTCCGCGCGGATGGCGTTGCGGCCGATCATGCGCGGTCGCAGGCCGTGCTCCGCGGCCAGCGCGTTCCAGCGCAGCAGCTCCGCCTCCTCATCCGGCGTGCGCGCCAGCTTGAGGTGGCCGCAAGCGTCGAACTCCACATCGCTGCCGGTCAGTTCAGTGATGCGCGACCAGATTTCGCGCGACTTACGGGCCAGCGGCAGCCCGGCCGGGTCGCGGCCCTGCTGGCGCACGCCGCCATAGTTCACGCCGGTCGCCTGGCCGCCGACCAGGCCGCGTTCCAGCAGCACCACCCGCACGCCGCGCAGCGCCAGGTGCAGCGCGGCGGAGCACCCTGCCCCGCCGCCGCCGACGATCAGGACATCACAGGACCGCATCATGGGGCCGGCATCAGCCAACCTGGGCGACGGGCACCGGCTTCACCGGCGGCTGCCCACGCAGGCGGCCTACCTCCTCGACCTCCACGCCCAGCGCATTGGCCAGCACAACCGCCGCGGGCGGGCCGCACAGCCGGCCCTGGCAGCGGCCCATGCCGATGCGGGAGAACGCCTTGGCGCGATTCAGCTCAGGCGCCTCCTCCGCGGCGGCACGGCGCAGGTCGCCGGCCGTGATCACCTCGCAGCGGCACAGCGGCGTGCTGTCCTCCATCCGCGCGGCGAGGCGCGCGGGATAGGGGAAGGCCTGCTCCAGCGCGCGCCGGAAGCGGCGTTCCGTGCGCAGGCGACCATCGATGTGCTTCGTCAGCGCGGCGTCGGACGGCAGGTGCGCATCGGCCAGCACCGCCAGCCCGGCCCGCGCGCCCGCCAGTTCCGCGACCTCCGCCCCACCGATCCCCGCGCCGTCACCGGCCAGGAACACGCCCTCCACCGGAGTCCGTCCTGCGGCATCCGCGCGCGGCACCCAGTTCTGCTGCGTGTCGTCATAGTCGAAGGGCACGCCGGCGAGGTCTGCCAACTGCGCCTCCGGCTTCAGGCCCCAGCCGAGTGCCACCGCATCGCAGGGTGTCACATGCTCCTTCCACGCCGCGTCGCGCCAGTGCACGGCGGTGACGCCGTCCACACCCTCGATCGCCAGCGGCGTCGCATCCTCCGCCATCCGCACGCCGCGCGCCTTCAACGAGGCGTACATGCCCATGCCGCGCAGCAGCGTCGGCGCGTTCCACAGCATGCCGGCGCCGAAGCGGGCCTTGGTGATGATGTCCGTGGTGTCCAGCACCAGCACCGGCTTGGCGCCCGCCTTGGCGTATTGCAGCGCCGTCAGCCACAGCAGCGGCCCGGTGCCGATCAGCACGGGCTTGGAGCCGATGCCGACGCCCTGCGACTTCAACGCCACCTGCGCACCGCCAAGCGTCGTCACGTTCGGCAAGGTCCAGCCCGGCAGCGGCAGCACGCGGTCCATGGCGCCGGTGCAGAGGATCAGCGCGTCATAGGTCACCTCGCCCTGCGCCGCGCCGTTGGCCAGCGTGTGCAGCACGCGATCGCCGGGGCGGATGTTCCAGACCAGCGTGTCAGGCCGCCAATCCGTGCGCGCCTTCAGCGCATCCAGCGTCGCATGCTGCCGCTTGGCGCGGCCGGCATCGGCGCCATACAGCTGGGCGTTGGTGCGGGTGAAGCCGGAGGGCGGGCGCTGGGTGACGCGGCCGCCACCATCGGGGCCTTCCTCGATCCAGATCGGCGTGACGCCGGATCGCACGAGTTGTTCCACCGCGCGGATTCCCGCCGGGCCGGCACCCACCACAACCACCTTCATCGCCTGATCACCTCGAGCCCGGGTTCCACCAATGTCGTACAGGCACGGCGGATGCCGTTACCCACCACATGCACCCAGCAATCCTGGCAGGCGCCCATCCAGCAGAAGCCGGTGCGGCCGCCATCGCCGAATTCGCTGGTCCGCACATGGCCGAGACCTGCCGTCAGCATCGCCGTCAACAGCGTGTCCCCGGCGCGTGCGGCCAGTTCCATGCCATCGACGGTGAAAGTGAGGACGGGCCGGTCCTGGTCAAGCAGGCGAACCGCCGTCACAGCAGCGCCTCGAACCGGCAGTTCACCCGCAATTCGCCGACGCTGGCGGTATTGGGCAGGCGCAGCACCGTTTCCACCAGGGCGGCCACATCCTCCGGCCGGCTCATCGCCTCGCGCGGGAACCTGGCCTGCGCCGTCATCTCCGTCGCCACGAAGCCGGGACACAGCGCGGTGGCGCGGATGCCGTGTTCCCAGCCCAGCCGCCGCACCTCCTGCGTCAGCGCCACGACGGCGAACTTGCTCATCGCATAACCGAGATTCTCGTTGGCGACGCGCTTGCCGGACAGGGAGGCGATGTTCACCACCCGCCCCTCCCCGCCCGCCACCAGGTGCGGCCAGGCGGCACGGATGACGCGCAGCGGCGCCTTAGCGTTGACCTGCCACTGCCGGTCCATCGCCGTCTCGTCCGCATCCAGCAGCCGGGCGACGGGATTGATGCCGGCGGCGTTGATCACCGCGTCGATGCGGCCGAAGCGGGCCATGGTGGCGGCGACCCAGGCTTCCGCGCTGCCCTCGGCTTCCGCGTCCCAGCGATGCAGCATCAGGTCCGGCCCGGCCGCGAGCTTGCCGGCGCTGCGGATGCCGGCGCTGACAAGCCATCCGGAGCCATGCAGGCGCCGCAGCACTTCCCGGCCGATGCCGCGCGAGGCGCCGGTGATCATGGCGACGCGGCCGACGGGGTCAAGCATGAGGTGCCTCGCCGTGGAGAGGTCGGAAAGCCCCCGTCACCCCGGCCCTCTCCCCCAACGGGGGGGAGAGGGAGCTAAGCCCTCTCCCCCCCGTGGGGGGAGAGGGTTGGGTGAGGGGGGCGCAGGGCCGCGCGCGTTCAGGCATGCAGCAATTCCCCCGTCGCGACATGGCAGCGCGCCGCATGCGCCGCCGAAACCTCCGCCAGGACCTGTTCCCGCTCGCACCCCGCCTGCGCCATCGGGCAACGCGGCGCGAAGCGGCAGCCGGCGGGCATGGCGTCGAGCGGCGGCACCCGGCCGGGAATGGCGGACAGCGCCTGGCCGGGCTGGTCGAGCCGCGGAATCGCGGAGAACAGCGCGCGGGTATAGGGGTGCTGGGGCCTGTCGAAGATGGCGGCGACCGGCCCCTGCTCCACGATCTCCCCGGCATACATCACCGCCACCCGGTCCGCGATCTGCGCCACCACGCCGAGATTGTGCGTGATGAAGAGCACCGCCATGCCGTGCTTCTTCTGCAGATCCGCCAGCAGGCCGAGCACCTGCGCCTGGATCGTCACGTCCAGCGCCGTGGTGGGCTCATCGGCCAGGAGCACGGCGGGCTCGCAGGCCAGCGCGATCGCGATCATCACGCGCTGGCGCATGCCGCCGGAGAATTGGTGCGGATACTCGTCCAGCCGCTGCGCCGGCGAGGGGATCTTCACCTCCTCGAACAGGGTCAGCGCCTTGGCGCGCGCCGCCTTGCGATCCAGGCCGCGATGGATTCGCAAGGCCTCGGCCACCTGGTCGCCCACGGTCATCACCGGGTTCAGGCTGGTCATCGGCTCCTGGAAGATCATCGCCATGCGGTCGCCCCGCACCGATTCCAGCGCCTGGTCGGACAGCCCTGCCAGGTCGCGGCCATCCAGCAGGATGCGCCCGGCATGGACCCGTCCGAAGGGCGGCTGCACCAGGCCCATGACGGACAGCGCGGTGACGGATTTGCCGCAGCCGCTCTCGCCGACCAGGGCCAGCGTCTCGTCCCGCATCAGGGTCAGCGACAGGTCGCGCACCGCCGGGTGCCACGTGCCGCCGATGCGGAATTCGGTGCGGAGTCCAACCAGTTCGAGCGCGGGTGTCGTCATCGCCTGCGAAACTGCGCCAGCCGGCGCCCGGCATCAAGCCGGAACGGCAAAGCGATCCTGGCTGAAGGCCGCAACCGGCAGGTTCGTGGCGCCGCGCGCCATCAACTCGGCGACCGCGGCGCCTGCCGCGGGGCAGAGCTGGAAGCCATGGCCGGAGAAGCCGAAGGAGTGGAACAGGCCCGGCAGGGTGCGGCTTTCGCCGATGACGGGCATGTCGTCCGGCGGCCGCGCCTCCGTCCCGGTCCAGCTGCGGACGATGCGGGCGCCCGCCACGCACGGAAAAATCTCGGCGGCGATGCGGGCGGCGAAGGCGAGGTTGCCGAAGACGACGGAGGAGGTCTCCGCCGCCCGGTCGTTCAGCCCCTGGTGGCCGCCGCCGATGACGACGGTGCCGGAGGCCGTCTGCTTGAAGGACAGGGCGCGGGCCGTCGCGCCCACGGTGGGCTCGACGAAGGGCGGCAGGCGCTCCGTCACGATCATCATGCTGGCCTTGGTGCCGCAGGGAATCACCTCCCCGGCCAGCGCGGCCAGGTCTGGCGCCCAGGCGCCGGCGCAGTTGGCGACGCGCTCGGCGGGGAAGTCGCCCTGGTCGGTGTGGACGGTGATGGTGCCATCCGCCGTGCGCTCCAGGCCAGTGACGGCGACCCCTTCCCTGATCTCCACCCCCGCCCGCTCGGCGGCGGCGCGGAAGGCCATGACGGTGCGCATCGGGTCGGCCGAGCCATCGTCCCGCGTCACGATGGCGCCGACGACGTGCGGGGAGACGGCCGGCAGCAGTCGGCGGACCTCCGCCTGGTCCACCACCTCCTCATGCGACCAGCCCAGCGCGCGGACCTGCGCGACGCGGGCCTCGTTCCGCGCCATGTCGGCGGCGCTTTCCGCCACCTTCACCTGGCCGGTGGCGCGGAACCCGCAATCGTCGCCGACCAGCGCCACGATGCCGTGCCACATCTCCGCCGCCACCACCGACAGCGCAATCTCCGGCAGCGCCCGGCCGAGCCGTCGCACTCCGCCGGCATTCACGCCGCTGGAATGGCGCCCGACATGCCGGCGTTCCAGCAAGGTCACCTGCCAGCCCGGCGTCCGGGCCAGGTGCAGGGCGGTGGACAGCCCGTGCAGCCCGCCGCCGATCACCACCGCCCGACTCACGACCAACTCTCGAAGCCCGGCTTAGAGCCCTCTCCCCCCGGTGGGGGGAGAGGGCTTTCGTCGCGCGCGCCCCTCATCCCGCCAGCGCCGCAAGCTCGCCCAGCGTCAGCGGCTTGGTCGGGAAGCGGGTGCGGAACGGGTCGACCTCGCCCGGGTCCACGCCGCGCGCCGCCGCGATCACGCCATGCACCGCCGGCCCGCAGACGCGCCCCTGGCACGGCCCCATGCCGGCACGTGTAAATGCCTTGGTCTGGTTGGCGCCGAGGCAGCCGAGCCCCACCGCCTCCCGCACCCGGCCGGCCGTCACCTCCTCGCAGCGGCAGAGGATGGTCTCGTCGGGGATGGCGGCCTCGGGCAGCGGCGGGAACATGGCGTCGAGGAAGGGGCGCGGCGCCAGTTGCCGGTCGCGCAGCAGGCGCAGCGGGCCGGCGCGACCGTCGCGTTCATCCGTGGTGATGCGGCCAAGCGCGCGCGCCGCCTCCAGCGCCGCGATGCGACCGGACAGGGCCGCGGCGCGGGCACCGCCGATGCCGCCCGAATCGCCCGCCACCATGACGCCCTCGGCCGAGGTATTTCCCCAGAGGTCGAGGCCCGGCCGCCAGCAGCGCTGCACCGGGTCCCAGCCATGTTTCAGCCCGGCGATGGCGCGGGTGACCTGCGTGTTCGGCACCACGCCATCATGCAGCAGCAGCAGGTCGGCCGGATGCGCGACGCCGTCGATGAGGATGTGGGTGAGCCGGCCCTCGCCTTCCGCGCGGATGTCCCGCGCCGGGATGACCTGCACGCCGGCCCGCTTCACCCGCCGCTGCCACAGCAGGCCCCGCAACAGGTATTCCGGCGCCTTCAGCGCGCGGGTCAGGAACGGCATGGCCCGCCGCAGGCCGCCCGCCGGCGAAAGATCCACGATTCCCGCGATCCGCCCGCCCTTGGCCAGCGCCTGCACCGCGTACAACCACAGCAACGGCCCCTGCCCGGCCAGCCAAACGGCGCCCTCCGGTACCAGCCCCGCCGTCTTCAGCGCGATCTGTGCGGCGCCGATGCCCATGACGCCCGGCAGGGTCCAGCCCGGGATCGGCAGCGGCCGTTCCGTGGCGCCCGCGGCCAGGATGATGCGGCCGGCGGTGACGCTGCGGGCCGCGCCCGCTTCGGACCAGAACACCTTGCCGCCCGCGTCGACCGCCCAGAGGGTGGCGCCGGGCCGGAATTCGGCGCCGGAGGCGCGGAAGGCGGCAACCAGCTTCGCGCCGTCCTTGTCCTGGTCGTCCTTCGCGGGCCGCGATTCCACTCCGCGATGCACCTGCCCGCCCGGCGCCGCGTTCTCGTCCAGCACCAGCACCTTCATGCCATGCGACCGCGCCTCGGTCGCCGCCGCCAGGCCGGCCGGCCCGGCGCCGAGCACCAGCAGGTCCACGCTGCCGCCGGCCTTCAGCGGCGCCGCCTGTTCGGCCGTCCACTCCGCCTCGATGCTCATGCCGCGTCATCCTCGAAGCCGCGGGCGCCGCGCTGCATCCCGGCGCGCAGGCCGGGCACCACCGGCACCAGGCAGGCCTGCACATTCTGGGCGCCCTCCACCACCACCAGGCAGTCGAAACACGCGCCCATCAGGCAGAGCGGCCCGCGCGGGCTGCCGCTGACCGGGGTTTCGCGGAACGCGGTGACGCCGGCCGCCAGCAGCGCCACGGCCAGGCTTTCGCCCGCCCGCGCCGGCAGCGCCTGGCCTTCCCAGGTGATGGTGCAGTCGGTCGGCTCACTGCGCCGGAACATGCGGGACTCCGAGGAAGCGGGCGGGATGCAGGTCGCGGGCCGCCTCCGGCAGCGCGCCGGCGAGAATTGCCTCCGCCAGCGTCCCGGCATGCACGGCGGCGAGCGTCACGCCGGAATGGCAGGTGGCAACGAAGGCGCCAGGATGGGTCGGGCTTTCGGCATAGGCGGGGAAGCCATCCGGCGTCATCGGCCGCAGCGCCGCCCAGCCGCGCACCATCCGCGCCTGCGCCAGCACCGGCAGCACCCGCAAGGCGCGGGCCGCCATGCGCGCCAGCGCATCGGTGCTGGTGCCGGTCGCGAAGCTGCCGTCATCCTCGCTGGTGACGCCGATCTGGATGGTGCCGTCGCCGGTCTGGCGGATGGCGCTGGCCGGCAGCGGCAGCAGCGGCGCCAGACGCTCCGTGACGATGTTCTGGCCGCGCACCGGCCGCACCGGCACGTCGAGCCCGACCATCGCCGCCAGGCGCGTCGTCATCACCCCCGCCGCAATGACGATGCGCCGCGCCGCGACCTCCGTGCCGTCCTCCCGGTCGATCCGGTACCCGCCGGCCACCGGCTCGATCGCCCGCACCGCGGCGCCGGGCAGGTGCGCCCCGCCGGCCTTCCGCATCCCCGCCTGCAGGCCGCGCAGCAGGGTCAGCGGGTCCACATGGCCATCCGCCGGCTGGAAACTGGCGCCGAGCACCTCCGGCCCCAGCGGGCAATCCGGCATCAGGTCGCGCAGCTCCGCGCGGTCCAGCATCCGCAGGCCGTGCTGGCCCTGGTTGTGCATGCGCTGCACGAAGGTTTTCCGGGTCTCGTACTCGGCCTCGCCGAGGCAGAAGGTCAGGCCGCCGACGGCGCGGTACTGCGTGTCCCGCCCGGCATGGCCCGAAACCCGCTCCGCCAGCGCCGGCCAGAGATCCACGCTGCGACGCGTCCATTCGGCATAGGCCGGCATGCCGTCGCCCTTGGACTGCGACCAGACCAGCCCGAAATTGCCGCGCGCCGCGCGCAGCGCCACGTCGCCCTCATCCAGCACCGCGACGCGCGCGCCTCGTTCCGCGCAGCCGAAGCCGATGGCGGAGCCGACCATGCCGCCGCCGATGATCGCCACGTCATACATGTTGCGAGCCTGACCCCTGCCGCCCCATCCTGCAAGACGGGATGCCCCGGAAGGACCGCAGAATGCGCCGCACCATCATCGCCACCGCCTTGCTCCTGGCGCTTCCGGCAGCCGGACCGGCGGAAGCACAGACCCTCCGCGTCGGCCTGATCGCGCAGGACATGGGCACGACGGACCCGCACCGCGCCAGTGCCACGCAGGACAAGGCACCTCTGTCCTGGGCCTATGACGGGTTGGTGCGCTTCCCGCCGGGCTCGGCCGACCCGGCGCAGATCGAGCCGGACCTGGCGGAGCGCTTCACCCGCAGCGAGGACGGCCTCAGCTACACCTTCCACCTGCGCCCCGGCGTGCGCTTTCACGACGGCCAGCCGCTCGGCGCGGAGGACGTGGTGTTCTCGCTCCGCCGTGCCGCCGACCGCGCCCGCAGCGGCTTCGCCGGGGACTTCTCCCCGGTCACCGAAATCGAGATGCTGGACCCGATGACCGTGCGGGTGACGCTGCGGCAGGCGGTGGCCGGCGCGCTCGGGCTGTTCGCCAACTACCATGGCGGCATGATCGTCTCCCGCCGCGCCGACACGGGTGGGCAGGCGCCGGGCACCGGCCCGTTCCGGATGGAGCGCGCCGGCGGCGGCGCGGCGCGGATGGTGGCGCATGACGCGCATTGGCGTGGCCGCCCGGCGATCCGCGCCATCGACCTGCGCTTCATCACCTCCGACGCGACGCGCGAACTGGCCTATACCGCCGGCGAGCTGGACCTGATCATCGGCCGCCGCGAACAGCGCTGGGTGGAGCGCATGCGGGCGCATCCGAACACGGTGGTCGAGGTCTTCTCCCCCGGCGAGTTCCGCACCCTGCTGATCAGCAGCCGCAGCGCGCCGCTGGACGATGCGCGGGTGCGCCGCGCCGTGCAGCACGCGGTGGACGCGCCAGCCATCGCCCGCTTCGTGGGCCTGGACGTGGCGACGCCCTGGCCGAGCCCGGTGCCACCCGGCTACCTCGGCGCGACCCAGGAGGTGCCGCGCTATGCCCCCGACCCGGCCCGCGCCCGCGCGTTGCTGGCGGAGGCGGGCCATGCCAACGGCGTCACCATCCGCGCCGTCGTCTCCTCCAACTCCGCGCAGTTGCCGATCATGGAGGTGATCCAGGCGCAGCTTCGCCGGGCCGGCATCACGCTCGACATGGATGTGGTGGAGCACGCCACCTACCACGCGCGCATCCGGCAAGATTTGTCGCAGATGACCTTCTACGGCGCCGCGCGGTTTCCGGTGGCGGACAGCTACCTCAGCCAGTTCTACCATTCCCGCAGCGCACCCGGTCAGCCGACCATGTCGCTGAACTTCGCCCATTGCAGCGCGGCGGATGCCGAGATCGACGCCGCCCGCGCCGAGCCCGACACGGCGAAGCAGATGGCGCTCTGGGCGACGGCGCAACGCAAGGTGCTGGAAGCCGGGTGCAGCGTGCCGCTGTTCGACCTGAAGCAGGTCTGGGTGCGGCGCAGCGGGCTGAACCTGGGCTACCGGCTGGAGGGCGCGCTGAACCTCGGCCCGGCCATCACGGCGGCAACGCGGCTGGACTGAGGCATGCGGCGGCGCAGCCTTCTCGCGGCGGGTCTCGCCGCCCCCAGCCTGGCCGGCGCGCAGGTGACCTGGCTGCCGGACCGGCCGATGCGCCTCATCGTGCCCTTCGCGCCCGGCGGCGCGCTGGACGTGCTGGCCCGGCTGCTGGCGTGGGAGATGGAGCCGCTGCTCGGCACCACCATCCTGGTCGAGAACCGCAGCGGCGCCGGCGGCAATGTGGGCGCGGAGGCGGTGGCGCGCAGCGAGCCGGATGGCCACACCTTCCTGATCTCCGCGCCCGGCCCGCTGGTGGTGAACCCCTTCCTGTATCCCAGCATGCCGTTCAACCCGGAGGTCGCCTTCATCCCGGTGGCCCTGGTCGCCAGCAACCCGCTTCTGGTCCTGGCTTCCGCCCGGCGACCGGAGCGCAGCCTGGCCGACCTGGTCACCGCAATCCGCAGCGGGGAGCGGCTGAACTATTCCAGCGCCGGCGCCGGCAGCGCCGGTCACCTGACGATGGAGGTGCTGAAGTCCCGCCTCGCCGTCGCCCAACCCCAGCACGTCGCCTTCCGCGGCGCCGCCCCCTCGCTGGAGGCGTTGTCAGGCGGCCATGTGGAGTTCGCGGTGGAAAGCATCACCAGCTCCATCGGCTTCGTCTCAGGTGGCCTGGCGCGCGCCCTGGCGGTGACCACCTCGGAACGCTGGCCCGGACTGCCGGAGGTACCGACGGTGCAGGAAGCCGGCGTCGCGGATTTCGACTACGTCTCCTGGATCTGCTTCGTCTACCCGGCCGGCGTCAGCGAGGAAGCGGTGCTGCTGCTGAACGCGGCCACGAACGGGGCGCTGGCCACGCCCGGGATGCGTCAGCGCCTGCTGCGCCTCGGCGCCGTGCCGCGCGGCGGCACGGCACGGCAGCTTGAGCAGCATATCCGGTCGGAGCGGACGAAATGGGGGGAGGCGGTGCGGATTTCCGGCGCCAGGGTCGGATGAACGCGACCGTCTACGGAAAGGCGGCGCAGGCCTCCCAGCCGATCTCGCGCGCCTGCGCCTCGGCGCCCGCGACCCACTCGGCCACCAGCGGATGCGCCAGCACGGCCTCCGCATAGGCCTGGGCATCGGGCGCCAGGGGCACCGAGTAGGTGCGGAAGCGGCTGGCCATCGGCGCCCACATCGCATCGGCGAAGTTGAAGCGCGCGCCGAACAGATAGGGGCCGCCCTGCCCCCAGGCCGCGCGCGTCAGCCGCCAGCTTTCCTGCACCCGCGCCACCTGCGGCGCGACGCCCGGCCGGCCAAGCAGCTTGACGTTGGAGGGCACGCCATTCGCGATCGGCCAGCGCTTCACCAGGTTCATCGGCAGCGCCGCGCGCAGTTCCACGAAATGCGCGTGCATCTCGGCCGCGGAGCTGCGGGCGGCGGTGCGGGCGCGCAGGTCGCCCGGCCAGATGTCGCAGCCCGGCGCGCGTTCCCACAGGTACTCCGCGATCGCCAGCGTGTCCGTCACCGCGAAATCGCCATCATGCAGGATGGGGATGAGGCCGGTCGGCGAGGCTTCCGCCAGTTGCGCCTTGCTGCCTTCGCGCGAGAGGAACAGCGTCTCGGCCTCGAAGGGCAGGCCGGAAAGCCGGCACGCCAGCCAGCCGCGCATGGTCCAGGTGGAGGACCACTTGCCGCCGATCACCAGCCGCATCATCCGCTCGTCTCCCGCCAGGCCCGCGCCAGATGGCCGCAGGCCCGGCGGCGAGGCAAGCCCTGCAACTTCAGTCGCTTGATGTATACGCGCTGGTCATTGCCCTGCCGCCCATAGTGGCTAAGTTGGCGCCCCTCGACGACAGGACGAAGCACGATGGACGGCCCGATGACTTCCGTGGCGGCGCGCGTGGATGAGGCGGCGGAGGCCGGCGGCGAGGCCGCGGTCAGCTTCCTGCGCGACCTGATCCGCCTGCAATCCGGCGGCGAGGCCGCGGTGCAGGCACGCATCGCCGCCGCCTGCGAGCAGCTCGGCTGCATCGTCGAGACCCGCCGCTACAGCCCCGCCGGCGTGGTGCTGCGGGAGGAGTTCGCCAGCGAATCCGCGATGGCGGCCGAGGAACGGGAGGCCGTGCTGGCCCGCTTCCCCGGCAGCGGCGGCGGCCGCAGCGTGATCTTCTTCGCGCACCCCGATGGCGAGGCGTTTCAGCCGCAGCATGGGTGGCTGCACGACCCGATGGCCGGCGAAATCGACCAGGGCCGCATCCATGGCTGGGGCGTGGCCGACGACCTGGCCGGCTGCGCCACGATGGTGGAGGCGCTGCGCGCGGTGCTCGCCGCCGGCGTGGTGCCGAAGGGCGATGTCATCCTGGCCAGCACACCATCCAAGCGCCACGCCCGTGGCGTGCACGCGCTGCTGCATGGTGGCGTCACCGCCGATGCCGCGGTGTACCTGCATCCGGCCGAATCGGGCATCGGGATGCGGGAGGTGAAGGCGCTGGCACCTGGCCAGCTCGTGTTCCGCATCCTCGTCAAGGGCCGCCTGCCGCCGACGCAGGAGCCGGGCCACACCGCCTTCGCGCATCTGGCGGTGAACCCGATCGAGAAGGCGATGGGCGTGATCGCCGCGCTGCGCGCGCTGGATGCACGGCGTGGCGCGCGGGTGCATCACCCGGCGCTGGATGCCGCCGTCGGGCGCAGCACCAACCTGCTGGTCGGCGACCTCAAGACGCTCGGCGATGGCCGCGCCGCGCGCATCGCGCCGGCCGTCCAGCTGTCCTGCGCCCTGTCCTTCCCGCCCGGCGAGAAGCTCGCCGACGTGCAGGCGGAGGTCGAGGCCGCCATCGCGGAGGCGGTCGCCGCCGATCCGGCGCTGGAGGTCGAGACCATCTTCCTGTCCGGCGTCACCGGCGCCGAAGTGCCGCTGGACCATCCGCTGTGGCTGGCCACGCATGAGGCGGTGCTGCGCGGCACCGGCACGGCGCCCGAGATCAACCCGCTGCACACCTCCTCCGACATCCGCAACCCGATGGTGCAGTCGGGCATTCCCTGCGTCGGGCTCGGCCCGCTCTGCGGCGACCTGACGCAGAATGGCGGCCGGGACGAATGGGTCGACGTGGCGGATTATCGCCGCGGCGTGGCGGTGGTGGCGGCGCTGATCGCCGGCTGGTGCGGCGCGGAATAACGCCGCGCGCAAGGAGAATTGCGTGGCGCCGCCCCGCGCGGCGCCACAGGCTGCGCGCTCCTCCAGGAGCACGCCATGAAATCACCGATCACGTTGAATGAACCGGCCTGGCTGACCGAGTTCAAGGCCTTCATCATGCGGGGCAGCGTGATCGACCTGGCCGTCGGCATCGTCATCGGCGCCGCCTTCACCGCCATCGTCGGCAGCCTGGTCGAGGACCTCATCAACCCGATCGTCGGGCTGATGATCGGCGGCATCGATTTCTCCAACGTCTTCGTCGTGCTCAGCGGCGATCGCCAGCCATCGCTGGAGGCGACGCGCGAAAGCGGCGCGGCGGTGCTGGCCGTCGGGCGCTTCATCAACGCCATCATCAAGTTCCTGATCGTCGCCATGGCGATCTTCTGGCTGCTGCGCATCCTGTCCCGCTTCCGCCGGACGCAGGAGGCGAAGCCGGTGGCGCCGACGAAAAGCGAAATCCTGCTCGCGGATATCCTGGCGGAGCTTCGGGCGCGACCGGCTACGGCGCCCAATCCTGCCCCGGCCATTCCTCCGGCACCCTGACGGCGCCCGACAGGATTTTCCCGCGCAGGGCGTCGAGCCGGGCGGCGAGGTCCGGCGCCACATCGCCAGCGAGCGCCAGCCGCACCGCCTCCGGCGCCTCCAGCCCGATGCGGCGTTCGGCCAAGCCGCCGGCGAGGAAGGCCTCGATGGCGGCCACCATAGCCACGCCATTGTCGGCCACGGCGGAGGCGAGGAACACCGCATCCTCCGCCGTCCAGTCGCGGACATTGCCGATGGCGCGGATGCCGGCGGCGCGGCAGGCGGCGATGGCGCCGGGGCGGCCGCCATCGAGCATGGCGAACTGCACCTCCGCCCCCGCCGCCGCCTGCGCCGTGGTCCAGTGCCCGGCAAGTGCCGGGTCGTGCTGGTTGCCGCAGAAGCCGCTCAGCAGCGTCGCCTCCGGCCGCGCATGGGCCAGCCCGGCGGCGAAGCCGGCACGGCCACGCAGGCCGGGCGGCACCGGCTCGCCGGACAGATGCGCCGCGACAGCCCCGCGCATCCACCAGCCCGCCAGCGCGCCGGCGAGGAAGGCGGATTGCTCCTGCAACACCTCGAAGCCTGCGATGTTGGGGCCGGTGATGCGGCCCTGCGTCACGGCGAAGGCGACGTCTGGAAAGGCCGGCGCCACCTCCGCCACCGCCTGTTCCCCCTGCCCGCCATGCGCGATGACGAGTTCGGCGCGCGCTGCGGCGGCTTCCACCGTGGCGGCGCGGCGGGAAGGCACCGGCTCCCACACCGTCTCGATGGCAACCGGCAGCGCGGCCGCGCGGGCAAGGCCCTCAACGCCGGCGCGGTTGAAGGCACCGGCGCCGGGCTGTCCGAACAGCACGGCGACGATGCGCGGGCGAGCCAGGCTCATCCGGGCGTCAGGCCGAGCGCCTTGACCGCCGCGCCGGTCACGCGGACCTCCTCGCGGATGAAGGCGACGAAGTCGGGCTGCGACATGCGGCGCGTGGCGATGCCGTGCTCATCCAGGCGGCTGCGCATCAGCGGCACGGCCAGCGCGGCCTCCACCTCGGCGTGCAGCCGCGCCAGGATGGCGGGCGGCAGGCCGGGCGGGCCGGACAGGCCGAGCCAGTTCTCCGCCAGCAGCCCAGGGAAGCCGGCCTCCGCGGTCGTCGGCACGTCCGGCGCCATCTTCTGGCGCTCCGGCGCGGTGATGGCGATGGCGCGCAGCCGCCCGGCCTGGATGTGCTCGACATTCTGCGGCAGCGTGTCAAAGGACATCGGGATGGCACCGCCGAGCAGGTCCGCCTGCATCGGCGCGCTGCCGCGATAGGCAACGTGCGTGAGTTCGGCACCGGTGCGCTTGGTGAAGGCCTCGCCGAAGATGTGCGCGACGGAGCCGGCGCCGGAACTGCCATAGCCTGGCGGCACGCGCTGCGACTTGATCCAGGCGACCAGGCCGGCGAGGTCGGTGGCCGGCACCTTGGAAGGATTGACCATGATGACCAGCGGCGTCGCGCCGATATAGGCGATGTGGCTGAAGCCGCCCGCCGGGTCGTAGGTGACGGTCGGGTAGATCGGCGGGCTGGTGACGATCGGCGCGGTGTTGGACAGCATCAGGGTATAGCCATCGGCCGGCTGCTGCGTGGTGTAGATCGCGCCCAGGGTGCCGCCGGCGCCCGGCTTGTTCTCGACCAGGACGCGCTGCGGCAGGCGCTGGGACAGCACCTCCGCCAGCACGCGCGCCACGATGTCCGACGATCCGCCGGGTGGGAAGGTGACGATGATGCGGATCGGGCGGCTCGGCCAGGCGGGCTGCGCCAGGGCGGTGCCGGCGGAGCAGGCGGCGAATGCCGCGAGAAGTGGCAGATGGCGGCGGCGCATGGGCATATTCCCTCGGGATGCCCGGGTCGAGGCAATTGCCGTGCCGCCTGCGCCGCGCCAGTCTCGGCGCATGCACGACGCCACGACCCTGATGCACCCGGCCCCGCGCCTGCTCGCCACCATCCTGCCTTCCGCGAATACGGTGGTGGAACGCACGACGCAGGCGCTGCTGCGCGGGTTGCCCGGCGTGGTGCCGATCTTCAGCCGCGTCGACAAGCGCGGCGCCGTGGACCCCTTCCCCGACAGCTACGACTGGGAGGCGCTGCTGGGCGCGGCCGACCTCCTGGCGGATGCCAAGCCGGATGCGCTGGTCTGGTCCGCCAGCAAGGGCGCCGTGATCGGCCTGGAGCACGACCGCGAGCTGGTCCGGCGCGTCACGGCCGAAACGGGCCTGCCCTGCGACACCTCCGGCCTCGCCCTGCTGCGCGCGCTGGCGGCGCTGGGTGCGACGCGGATCGCGCTGATCGGGCCGCACACAAGCGACTACAATCTGCGCGCCGCGCGCGGCCTGGCGGCGGAGGGGAT
Source organism: Falsiroseomonas sp. E2-1-a20 (assembly GCF_051433195.1). Taxonomy (NCBI): domain Bacteria; kingdom Pseudomonadati; phylum Pseudomonadota; class Alphaproteobacteria; order Acetobacterales; family Roseomonadaceae; genus Falsiroseomonas; species Falsiroseomonas sp. E2-1-a20. The sequence goes on from NZ_JBHMFT010000009.1 coordinate 53,258, forward strand.
CGAGATGGTGGCGGAGGCCAGCCTCGGCATTACCGACAACCTCACCTATGCCACGGTCGGCTACGAGGCCGTCGCGGGGCTGGTGCGGCAGGTGGCGAAGCCCGGCGTGCAGGCGGTGGTGATGTGGAACACCAACTGCGCCGCCGCCCCCCTGGCCGCAACGCTGGAGGCCGAGACCGGCATCCCGCTGCTGGACGCGACGGCGCTCGGGGTCTGGGGCGGGCTGGCGGCGGCGGGCATCGCCGAGCGCCCTGGCGCGGAATGGGGAAGGCTGTTCAGCCTGGAGGGTGCATGAGCATGGCCGGCGGCATTTCCCTGCATGCGGTGGATGTGGCGAGCGGCCAGCCGGCGCGTGGGCTGCGTGTGACGATCCATCGCCTCGACCCCGCGCCGGTTCTGGTGGCGGAGGGTGTGCTCGGCGCGGATGGCGCGCTGGATCACCCGGTGACGCGCGGCGCGGGCGTGCGCCCAGGCGTGCACGAGGTGCTGTTCCAGATCGGCGCCTTCTACGCGGGCACCGCCACGCCGCCCTTCCTCGGCGAGGTGCCGTTCCGCTTCACCGTCTTCGACCCGGCGTTGCACTACCACCTGCCGATGAAGTTCACGCCCTGGGGCTTCGCCCTGTTCCGGGGCGCCTGATGCTGCCCGGCGGGATGCCCCCTTCGTCGCGCGACCTCGCCGGCCGCGCCGGCACCGCCAGCCCCGCGACCTGGCCGGATGGGCGAAAGCTGGCGCTGTCCTTCGTGGTGAATGTCGAGGAGGGCGCCGAGATGTCGCTGACCTCCGGCGATGCCCGCAACGAGGCGACCTACGAGGCGCGGGAGGAGGTGGTGGGCCACCCCGACCCCTGCATGGAAAGCCACTTCGCCTATGGCAGCCGCGTCGGCCTGTGGCGCATCCTGGATGCCTTCGACGCGCATGGCGTGAAGGCCACGCTCTCAAGCTGCGGCCGCGCCGTCGCCGCGACGCCGGTCCTGGCCGCCGCGCCGCATGCCCGCGGGCACGAGATTTCCGCGCATGGCTGGCGCTGGGAAAGCCATGCCGGGATGCCGGAGGCCACCGAGCGCAACGTGATCGCCGCGACCGTCGCCGCCATCCGCGACGCCACCGGCGAACGCCCGGTCGGCTGGCACACCCGCAGCGCGTCCTCGGTCAACACGCGCCGCCTGCTGCAGGAGGAGGGTGGCTTCCTGTACGACAGCGACAATTACGACGACGACCTGCCGCGGCGGCACGGCGCGGCGCATGTCCGCCTGCCCTACGCCTTCGACACCAACGACATGCGCTTCTCCCCCGGCGGCGGCTTCATCCAGCACGAGGATTTTTCCCGCTACTGCATCGCGGCCATCGACTGGCTGCTGGCGGAAGGCGCACCGCGCATGCTCTCCATCGGCCTGCACCTCCGCATCATCGGCCGACCGGCGCGGATGCCGGGCCTCGATGCCGTGCTGCGCCACGTCGCGGGGCGCGATGACGTGTGGGTGGCGCGGCGCTGCGACATCGCGCGGCACTGGCTGACGCAGGAGATTCCGGCGTGAGGCTGCTCGTCGTCAACAGCAACACCACGGACAGCGTCACCGCGCGCATCGGTGCCGCGGCGCAGGAAGCGGCCTCGACGGGCACCGTCATCCAGGCCGTCTCCGCGCCCTTCGGACTGCCGCTGATCGTCAGCCGCGCGGACTGGCTGGTGGCCGGCCCCGCGACGCTGGCGGCGCTGGCCGCGCATCGCGGCCGCTACGACGCCGCCATCATCGCCTGCTTCGGCGACCCGGGCCTCGATGGCGCGAAGGAATTGCTGGACGTCCCCGTGCTCGGCATCAGCGAGGCCGCCTTCCACGCCGCCGCCATGCTCGGCCGCCGCTTCGGCGTGGTGTCCTTCACCGCGGCGCTGCGGCCGATGTTCGAGGATTGCCTGGCGCATCACGGCCTCGGCGCGCGCTGCGCCGGCTTCCGCATGGGCCCCGCCTTCGCCGGCGATCCCGGCCTGGTGGCGGAAGAACGGGCGGAGCTGCTGGTGGAGTTGTGCCGGCAATCCGTCGAGCAGGACGGCGCGGAGGTGGTGATCCTGGCCGGCGGCCCGCTCGCCGGCCTCGCGCCCGTCATCGCGCATCGCGTGCCCGTCCCGCTGGTGGATGGCACGGCGGCGGCGGTGCGGCTGGCGGAGGCGATGGTCGGCCTGGCGCCGCCCGGCGCGCCGCGCACCACACGCAGTCGCGCCCTCACCGGTTTCGCCCCGGAAATCGAAGGGTTGTTTCGCGGGTGAGCCATCCCGGCACGCGGTTTGCTTCGGCGCGGGCAGTCCTGAGCCGGAGACCGCCGATGACCACCCGCCGCCAGATCCTCGCCGCCGCCATCGCCGCGCCGCTTGCCGCCCCCGCACTCGCCCAGGCCCCGTGGCCGAACCGCCCTGTCCGCATCCTCAACCCCTACGCCCCCGGCGGCACCAGCGACCTCATCATCCGGCCGCTGACGGAACGGCTGGAACGCGCCTTCGGCCGGCCCTTCGTGGTGGAGAACAAGCCCGGCGCCGGCGGCACCGTCGCCACGGCGGAAGCCGCGCGCGCCACTGCCGATGGGCACACGCTGCTGGTCTCCAACACCGGCCCCCTGGCGGTCGCGCCCTCGCTGTTCCGCAACCTGGCCTACGACCCGCAGCGTGCCTTTTCCTGGGTCAGCATGCTCGGCGGCGCGCCGATCGTCTGCGCGGTGAAGGGCGACAGCCCGATGAACACGATGGAGGATTATCGCGCCATGGCGGCGCGACGGGCGGAGGACGTGTCCTTCGGCTCCTCCGGCGTCGGCTCCGTCGGCCACCTCACCGGGGTGATGTGGGCGCTGGAATCCGGGGTGAAGCTGCTGCACGTGCCCTTCCGTGGCGCGGCCGAGGCGCAGCAGAACGTGCTCGGCGGCAACACGACCTCGCTGTGGGATACCTCCGGCGCCAATGCCGCCGCGATCCGGGCCGGCACGCTGAAGGCGCTGGCGGTCTCCTCGCCCGAGCGCGTCTCGGCGCTGCCGGCGGTGCCGACGCTGGTCCAGGCCGGCTGGCCCAAGGCGGTCTCCACCAACTGGTTCGTCATGGCGGCCCCGGCCGGGCTGGACCCGGCCATCGCGGCGCGACTGAACGCGGAATTGCAGGCGGGCCTGGCCGATGCCGCCATCAAGGCGCGGCTGGAAAGCATCGGCGTCGTCTCGCTCGGCGACCTGCCGCCGGCGCGCATCGGCGAGTTCGTCGCGGCCGAGGCGGCGCGCTGGGCGCCGGTGGTGCAGGCGGCGGGGGTGCAACCCAGCTAAGGCATTTCCAGGTCCGGCGTACACGCCGGGCGACTCGGAAAATGCGGCAAGCAAGCCATTCATTGCGGCTTCGCGGCGCAGCATGACCCTGCCAGGATGGCAGGGCCGCCCGAGGAGACGCCGCCCGTGATGCTGGACCGCCTGCGACGGATCGGAGTTCTGGCGGCGCCGACCGCGCTGGTCGCGCTGCTGCAGGTGGTGGGGCAGCTCGCGGAAACCTGGCTCGCCGCGCGGCAGGGCACCGCGGCGCTGGCGGGCTGGGCCACCGCCCTGCCGTTCGTGCTGCTGATGCAGATGATGTCGACCGGCGCCATGGGCGGCGGCGTGGTGTCCGCCATTGCCCGCGCGCTGGGCGGCGGGCGGCGGGAGGATGCCTCCGCCATGGTGCTGCATTCCGTGCTGATCGCGGTCGCCGCCGGGCTGATCTTCGCCATCCCGCTGGGGCTGTTTCCGCGCGCCATCTTCGGCGCCATCGGCGGCGCTGCGGCGGCGGAGGCGGCGGCGCCCTATGCCATGTGGCTGTTCGGGCTGGGCGCGGTGCCGGTCTGGCTGACCAACACCCTGGCTTCCGTGCTGCGTGGCGGCGGGCGGCATGCGCTGGCGGCGCGCGTGCTGGTGCTGGCCTGGCTGGCGCTGCCGGTCACCGGCTGGGCGCTGGCGGAGGGGCTGGGCATGGGCCTCGCCGGGCTCGGCCTGGCGCAGGCGCTGGTGTTCTGGGTGGCGACGCTGGCCATGGGACTGGTGGTGCTGCGCGGCGGCGCCGGCTTCGTGCCGCTGCTGCGCCAGCGTCCGCGTGGTGCCATCTTCGGGAAGATCCTGTCGGTCGGGCTGGTGGCGAGCGGGCTGGCGGTGGTCGCGAACCTCGCGACCATCCTGGTGACGGCGCAGATGGCGGCCTACGGCCCCGTCGCCGTCGCCGCCTATGGCATCTCGGCGCGGCTGGAATTCCTGATGATCCCGCCGGCCTTCGGCATCGGCTCCGCGCTGACCGCCCTGGTCGGCCGCGCCGCCGGCGCCGGCGACTGGGCGGAGGCCCGCGCGCTGGCCTGGACCGGGGCGGCGCTCGCCCTGGCGCTGACCGGGGTGGCGGGGCTGGTGGTGGCGCTGTGGCCGGTGCAGGTGGCGTCCCTGTTCAGCGCCGACCCGGCGGTCGTCGCCATCGCGGCGCGCGGCCTTGGGTATGTCGGCTTCGCCTTCGGCGGCTTCGGGCTGGGGATGGCTCTGTATTTCGCCAGTCTTGGCGCCGGGCGGATGGGCTATCCCGTTGTCGGCGCGCTGTCCCGGCTGACGCTGGCGGTGGGCGGTGGCGCGCTGCTGGCCGGGCCGCTTGGGATGGGGATCGAGGGGCATTTCCTCGGCGTGGCGCTGGGCATCACCTCCTACGGTGTGGTGACCGCACTCGGCGTGCGGCGGGCGGTCTGGCCGGGGCGCGCCTGACGGGGCAGGATGCGGCAACACCGAGTGGGGGAAACGGGTGGCCGAGACGGAAACCCTGGCGGCGCTGCGCGACACCGCGCGCCGCTTCGCCGATGCCGAGGTGGCGCCGCGCGCCGCGGAACTGGATGACAGCGAAAGCTTCCCGGCCGACATCTACCGGGCGCTCGCCGGCCTCGGCCTGCTCGGCATGACGGTGCCGGAGGCGATGGGCGGCGCCGAGGCCGGCGTCGAGGCCTATGCCATCGTCATGGAGGAACTGTCCCGCGGCTATGCCAGCGTCGCCGACCAGGTGGGCCTGGTGGAGTTGCTCGGCACGCTGCTGTCGGAACACGGCACGCCGGACCAGCGGGCGCGCTACCTGGCGCCGCTGCTGCGCTACGACATCTCCTGCGCCTATGCGCTGACCGAATCGGAGGCCGGGTCGGACCTCGCCAATCTGCGCACCACGGCGCGGCGCGACGGGACGGATTGGGTGCTGGACGGCGAAAAGATGTGGATCCACATGGCGCCGCGCGCGGATTTCGCCGCGGTGCTGGCGCGCACGGATACGGCTGCGGGACATCGCGGCATGTCGATCCTGCTGGTCGACCTGAACGCGCCGGGCGTCGAGCGCCTGCGCGCCGAGCACAAGATGGGCCAGCGCGCCTCGCCCGTCGGCGGGCTGCGCTTCACCGGCGTGCGGCTGCCGGCGGCGGCGCTGCTGGGGCCGGAGGGGCGCGGCTTCCACATGATGATGTCGGTGCTGGACAAGGGCCGCATCGGCATCGCCGCCCTGGCGCTCGGCATCCTGCAACGCGCGCTGGAGGAAAGCATGTCCTACGCGAAGCAGCGCGTGCAGTTCGGCAAGCCCATCGCCGAGCAGCAGTCCATCCGCTTCCTGATCGCCGACATGGCGAAGGACGCCCACGCCGCCCGCCTGCTGGTGCGCGATGCGGCGCAGGGCATGGATGCGGGGCGCCGCGTGACGCTGGAGGCGAGCATGGCGAAATGCTTCGCGAGCGACGCCGCCGTGGCGCGCACCGCGGACGCCGTGCAGATCCATGGCGGGTCCGGCTACATCCGCGGCGTGACGGTGGAACGCCTGTATCGCGACGCCAAGATCACGCAGATCTACGAAGGCACCAACCAGATCCAGAGGGTCATCATGGCACGGGAAATCCTTTCATGAGCCGTCCCGTCGCCCTGGTGACAGGCGCCCGCCGCGGCATCGGCCGCGCCGCCTGCGTCGCGCTGGCCGAGAAAGGCTACGACCTGCTCGGCTGCGACCTGGCCGACGACGGCTTCGTCGAGACCGCCGCCGCGGTGCAGGGCGCCGGTGGACGCTTCGCCTGGCGGCTGTGCGACGTCGCGGACCTCGACGACGTCCAGCGCATGGTGGCCTGGGCCTGGGACGAATGGGGCGGGCTGGAGGCGCTGGTGAACAATGCCGGCGTCGGCGCCATGCAGCGCGGCGATTTGCTGGAGATGTCCCGCGAATCCTGGGACCGCTGCATGGACATCAACGCCCGCGCGCCGTTCTTCTGCTCGCAGGAGGTGGCGCGGCGGATGCTGTCGGCGGAGGCACCGCAGCGCGGTCCGCGCGGGCTGGTCTTCGTCTCCTCCGCCAATGCCGTGCTGGTCAGCGCCGACCGCACCGAATACAGCGCCAGCAAGACCGCCGTCAGCATGGTGGCGCGCTGCTTCGCGGTGCGCCTGGCGGAGGATGGCATCCCTGTCTACGACATCCGCCCGGGCGTGATTCGCACCGACATGACGGCGCCGGTCACCGCGAAATACGAGGCGCGCATCGCCGCCGGCCTGTCGCCCATCCGCCGCTGGGGCGAGCCCGAGGATATCGGCCGCGCCATCGCCGCCCTGGTCAGCGGCGCCCTGCCCTTCTCCACCGGCGACGCCTTCCACATCGACGGCGGCCTGCACCTGCACCGCCTCTGAAGCCCTCTCCCCCCCACTACCGGGGGGAGAGGGTTGGGTGAGGGGGACGGCGCAACTCAGCAACAAGGTCCACCATGCACATCGACCCCGCACTCCTGCGCTTCGAACACGTGGAACCCGGCCTGGTCATCGACACCGGCGGCATCACCGTGACGGAATCGCACATCATCGCCTTCGCCGGACTCACCGGCGATTTCTTCGACATCCACATGGATGACGACTACGCCCGCGAGCTCGGCTACCCCGGCCGCGTCGCGCACGGCCTTCTGGGCCTCGCGCTGTGCGACGGGTTGAAGAACCGTGCGCCGACACGCTTCGCCGCCATCGTCTCGCTGTCCTGGCGCTGGTCCTTCGCCGGGCCGATCCTGGTGGGCGACCGCATCGCCGCGCGCATCACCGTGCTGTCGAAGCGCCAGACGCGGGACCCGGCGCGCGGCATCGTCACCATGGGCTTCGACCTGACGAACCAGCGCGGCGAGGTCGTGCAGAAGGGCGAGAACGACCTGATGGTGCACACGCTACAGGTCGACGAAGGCACCTAGCTCGGCGCTGCGCAGGATCGCCTCGATGGCGTGCAGCACCGGCAGTCCGGTGGCGCCGTCGTTCATCGGCGTGCGGCGCTCGGTGATGGCGGCGCAGACCTCCGCGATCATGGTCCGGTGCGGGCCGTGGTCGAAGGCCATGGGGTCGGCCCCGCCGCCACCTTCCATCGCGCCCTCCACGATCTCGGCGTCGCGGCCCTTCACATGCAATTCCAGCCGCTCCGCCACCAGGGATGCGCTGCCGCCGGTGCCGGCGATCTCGATGCGCTCCGGGTAGCCGGGCTCCGCCACCGTTGTCGCATCCAGCACGCCGATGGCGCCGTTGGCGAACTGCAAGGCAGCGGCTGCCATGTCTTCCGTGTCGATCGCGCGCAGCCCGCTGGTCCGCGCCAGCGCGCCGACGCGTGAAAGCGGCCCGGCGATGTGCAGCAGCAGGTCCAGCGTGTGGATTGCCTGGGTCAGCAGCACGCCGCCACCATCGCGCGCGCGCATGCCGCGCCCCGGCTGCGCGAAATAGGCCGCATCGCGCCACCAGCGGATGCTGGCCGAGCACGACAGCAGCGTGCCGAGCTCGCCCCCCGCCACCGCCTGCTTCAGCCGCAGCGCAGCCGGCCGGAAGCGATGCTGGAACACGACGCCGAGCACCACGCCAGCCTCCCGTGCCGCCTGCACCAGCGCCGCACCCTCGGCCGCCGTGCGTTCCAGCGGCTTCTCGACCAGCAGGTGCTTGCCCGCCGCCGCCGCCGCCCGCGCCACCGGCAGATGCGCGCCCGGCGGCGTCAGCACCAGCACCAGGTCGAGTCCCGGCGCGGCCAGCAATGCGTCCAGGCTGCCGAACACGGGCGCGTCCCACTGCGTCGCAAAGGCCTGCCGCCGCGCATCGCCGGGCGCGAAGCCGCCGACCAGTCGGGCCACGCCCGCCGCGCGCAGGTCCCGGATCGCCAGCATGTGCGGCTTTGTGGCCATCCCCAGGCCAACCACCCCAATGCCGATCATCGCGATGCTCCCTCTCGCAGCGCCGCCAGGCACAGCACGTTCATCTCGTTTTCATAGGCGAGGCCCGCCGTCAGCGGCGCCTCCAGCGATTGCCGCACCGCCGCCTTCACCGCCTGCACCGCCACAGGCGACAGTGCCGCCAGCCGAGCGCAAAGCGCCCGCGCCGTGTCCTCCACCGCCGCATCCGGCACCATCTGCTCCACCAGGCGCAGCCGCAGCGCCTCCACGGCGTCGATCTGCTCGCCGGTCAGCAGCAGGCGCATCGCCTGGCCGAAGCCGGCGATGCGCGGCAGCATCTGGGAGGCGCCACCGCCGCCGACCCAGCCGCGCGTCACCTCCGGAAAGCCGATCCGGCTGGAGTCGCCGGCAATGCGGATATCGGCGGCCATCGCCAGCTCGAACCCGCCGCCCAGCGCCCAACCCTTGATCGCGGCCACCACCGGCTTGCGGATGGCGCGCACGGCGCCCGGATAGTCCGGCCGGTGCCGGAAATCCCAGGCGGTGCGGTAGGCCTCGATGGCGCGGAGGTCCATGCCGGCGCAGAAGGCGCGGTCGCCGGCGCCGCGCAGCAGCACGGCCCGCACCGCGTCATCCGCGTTGATCGCCTGCGCATGCGCGGCCAACTGCGCCGCCATCCCGTTGGTGATGGCATTGTGCTTCGCCGGCCGATCGAGCGTTAGCACGCCCACCCCCTCGGCGACTTCGAGCGTCACATCGCCGTCCCCTTGGCCGTCCATCCCGTTCCCTCCCGCACGCAGCATCGGTAGGATAGCGCGAAGAACGGATGAGGAAACGGGCGGGATGCGACGGGTCACGGCGCAACAGGCGGCATCGCTGGTGCGGGATGGCGATACGCTGCTGATCGGCGGCTCCGGCGGCGGCCATGCCGTGCCGGATGCGCTGCTGGAGGCGCTGGGCAACCGTTTCCGGGATACGGCCGCGCCGCGCGGACTGACGGCGCTGCATCCCGTGGGCGTCGGCGATGGCGGCACGCGGGGGCTCGGCCACCTGGCCCAGAAGGGCCTGCTCCGCCGCAACATCGCCGGCAGCTACGTCAACAGCCCGCCGATCGGCGCCATGGCGCTGGCCGACGAGATCGAGGCCTGGTCCCTGCCCCAGGGCGCGCTGTCCCAGCTGATGCGCGAGATGGCCGCCGGCCGCATGGGCCTGTTCACGAAGACCGGCCTGCACAGCTTCGTCGACCCGCGCCACGGCGGCGGCCGGCAGTCGCCCTCCGCCAAGGAGGACCTGGTGACGCTGGAGACGGTGCGGGGCGAGGAGATGCTGTTCTTCAAGCCCTACCACGTCGATGTCGCCTTCCTGCGCGGCACCACGGCGGATGAGGATGGCAACGTCTCCATGGAGCAGGAGGCGGTGACGCTGGAAATGCTGTCCGAGGCACAGGCCACGAAGCGCTGCGGCGGCCTGGTGGTGGTGCAGGTGAAGCGCATGGCCCGCCGCGGCAGCCTGCACCCGAAGATGGTGAAGATTCCCGGCATCCTGGTGGATCTGGTGGTGGTGGTGCCGGACCAGGAACAGACCTACCTCACCCCCTATTCCACCGCCTATTCCGGCGAACTCCGCATCCCGCTGGACGACATTCCCAGGCTGAAGCAGGACGCCCGCAAGGTCGTCGCCCGCCGTGGCGCGCTGGAACTGTTCCCCGGCGCCATCTGCAACCTCGGCAGCGGCATCTTCACCGGCATCGCCAACGTGGCGGCGGAAGAAGGCTGCCTCGATGCCATCTGCCTGACCAACGAGCAGGGCAACATCGGCGGCGCGCCGGCCAGCGGCGGGGAGGCCGGGGCCGCGATGAACCCGGACGCGCAGGTGGACCAGCCCTACCAGTTCGACTTCTACGATGGCGGCGGCCTCGACCTCGCCTTCCTGTCCTTCGCGGAATTCGACGCGGCGGGCAACGTCAACGTCTCCCGCTTCGGCGGCCGCATCATCGGGCCGGGCGGCTTCATCAACATCAGCCAGAATGCGAAGCGCGTGATCTTCGGCGGCACGCTGACCGCCGGCGGCAAGCCGAAGGCGGTGGCGCAGGTGGAACAGGTGACCTTCTCCGGCCGCTTCGCACAGCAACGCGGCCAGCCGGTGCTGTACGTGACCGAACAGGCGGTGTTCCAACTGAGCGAATCGGGACCGGAACTGGTCGAGATCGCGCCGGGGCTGACGGCGGAGGAGGTGATCGCCCGCATGGGCTTCCGGCCCGCCGTCGCCCCGGACCTGCGCGAAATGAACCCGCTTCTGTTCGCACCCGAGCGCATGGGCCTGGCCGCCCTCCTCGCCGCGCGCCCCGGCCGCATCGGCTCCCCGCGCCTGTCGGAGCTTGCGCCGTGAAGCTGGGCGTTGAGCCGGGCGCGGCGGCGCGCTTTACCAAGACCATCACCGAACGCGACCTGCTGCTGACCGCCGAGATCACCGGCGACCACGACCCGCTGCATGTCGATGCCGGCTATGCCGCGACCACCGCCTTCGGCCAGCGCATCGCCCATGGCGCCCTGGTGCTCGGCCTGCTGTCCGCCACCGCCTCGGAGATCGCGCACCGGGCGATTGCCGCGGGGGCGGAGGGCGTGCCGGTGTCGCTGGGTTATGACCGGGTGCGCTTCCTCCGCCCGGTCTTCATCGGCGATACACTGACGGCGCACTACCGGGTGGACACGGTGGATGCCACCCGTGGCCGGTCCGAGGCCGCCTGCGAAGTCGTGAACCAGAAAGGTGAGACCTGCCTCGCCGCCCGGCACATCCTGCGCTGGACGGGGTAACTGGACGGTTCACAAACACCGCCGGTCCGGTGTAGACAACCCGCGGTCATCCGGGCCGTGGTCCGGCAACAAAGGGGAGTTTGTCCATGGAACGTCGCGCATTGCTCGGCGGCATCGCCGCCGCCACCGGCCTGCTGGCCACGCCGCATGTCGTCCGCGCCCAGGCGCCGATCACGCTGAACGGCGCCAGCCAGTTCAACGAGGAACACGTCTTCACCCGCGCGATGAAGCATTTCGCCACCAAGGTGCAGGAATACTACGGCCGCCCGGTGAACTTCGTCTGGCACCTGAACAGCTCGCTCGGGCTTGAGAAGCAGTATTTCGAGTACATGTCGGCCGGCCGCGCCGTCGACTTCGCCATCGTCAGCCCGGCGCATATGTCCACCTTCAGCCGCGCCGCGCCGTTCATCGACGCGCCCTTCCTGTTCCGCGACATCGCGCATTGGAACAAGGTGCTGGACGGGGACATGCTGAAGCCGGTGTCGGACGAGGTTGAGCGCCGCGCCCGCGTCGCGCTGATCGGCTATGCCGGCGGCGGCACGCGCAACATCTTCTCCTCCCGCCCCGCCACCAACATGGCGGAACTGCGTGGGCTTCGCGTCCGCGTGCAGGGCGCCCCGATCTGGTCGCGCACCTTCCAGGCGATCGGCATGGCACCCCAGGTCATCGCCTACAACGAGGTCTACAACGCCATCCAGAACAACGTCATCGAGGCGGGCGAGAACGAGGCCGCGGGCGTCGAGCAGATGCGCTTCTACGAAGTCGGCCCGAACCTGATCATGACGCAGCACGCCATCACGGTGCGCCCGCTGTGCTTCTCCACGCAGACGCTGTCCCGCCTGCCGCGCGAGTTGCAGGAGGCGGTGCGCCGCGCGGGCCGCGAGGCCGGCGTGTTCGGCCGGAACGCCGAAAGCTCGGAGGACGCGCAGAAGATCACGGCGCTGGAATCGGCCGGCCGCCTGAAGAAGATCGCCTTCACGCAGCGCGCGGAAATGAACGCCGCCGTGCAACCGATCATGACGGAATACGCGCGGGAGATCGATGCCGCCGGCATCTTCTCCGCCATCAACGCGTTGACTTCCTGACCTTACGCTGACCTCTTGGGCGGGGCGCCTTCCGGCGCTCCGCCCCCTCCTGCGGCCACCTGCACCAAGGATACCCACCCGCATGCCGCCACCGGGCGCGCGCGGCATCTTCCGCCGCATCACCGAAATCTATGCGAAAATCCTGGACGTGTTGCTGGTGGTGACCGTCGTTGGCATCATCCTGCCGGTGACGATGCAGATCTTTGCCCGCTTCGTGGACTTCATACCCCGCTACATCTGGACGGAGGAACTGGCGCGCCTGCTGCTGGTCTGGATGATCATGATCGGCAGCATGATCGGCGTGCGCGAGGCGACCCATTTCAACGTCGACCTGTTCAACAATCTCCGCGGCCGCACCAAGGCGGCGATGGACATCCTGTCGGCCCTGTTCGTGCTTGGCTTCGCCTATGTCTTCATCGTCTATGGCTGGGAATTCACCGACACCGCCTGGTTCCGGATCAGCGAGCTGGCCGAGCTGCCGTTGTGGATCATCCACATCGCCTGGCCGATCGCCGGTGTCAGCTGGGTCATCTTCGCCGGCGAGCGTATCTGGGACGACCTGCAGATCCTGCTGCATGGCGAGAAGGCGGAGTCCTGATGGGCGGCAATGTGTTGGCCACCGGCGAAGCCGCGTGGATCATGTTCGGCATCTTCTTCAGCCTGCTGGCGCTGCGCGTGCCGGTTGCGATCTCGCTGGGCATCGCCTGCCTGCCGGCCTTCATCCTGGAAGACCGCCTCTGGCCGATGATCCTGGTGCAGGAGACCTTCAACTCCTTCAACTCCTTCATCCTGCTGGCGGTGCCCTTCTTCCTGCTGGCCGCCAACCTGATGACCGCGGGCGGCATCACGGACCGATTGGTGACGCTCTCGCGCGCCATGGTCGGCCACCTGCCGGGCGGCCTGGCGCAGATCAACGTGGTGCTGTCGGTGTTCTTCGCCGGCATCTCCGGCAGTTCGACCGCCGATGCCGCCAGCCAGGGCCGCGTCTTCATCGAGGCGCAGATCCGGGAGGGCTATTCGCCCAGCTTCTCCGTCGCCATCACCGCCGTCTCCGCCGTGCTGGCGGTGGTGATCCCGCCCTCGATCCTGATGATCGTGTGGGGCGGCGTGCTGACCACCTCGATCGGCGCGCTGTTCCTGGCCGGCATCCTGCCGGGGCTGCTGCTGGCGCTGTCGCAGATGGGCACGGTCCACGTCTATTCGAAGATCCGCAACTACCCGACCTACCCCAAGGCGACCTGGGGCGAACTCGGCTACGGGTTGCTGGTCTCCATCCCGGCGCTGATGACGCCCTTCATCATCATCGGCGGCAAGATCTTCGGCTGGTTCACGCCGACCGAGGCCGCCTGCATCGCCGTGCTGTATGCCCTGGCGCTGTCGCTGCTGGTCTATCGCCAGATGGACCTGCGCACGCTCTACGATGCGTTCAGCCGTACCGGACGCTTCGCCGCCATCACGCTGTTCGCCGTCGGCACCGCCAGCGTCTTCGGCTGGCTGATGGCCTTCTACCAGATCCCGCAGGCATTGCTGGCCAATGTCTCGGCCTGGGAGATGGGGCCGATCGCCGCCGGCTTCTTCATCGCCGCCACCTTCCTCGTGGTCGGCTGCTTCCTGGATGCCATCCCGGCCATCATCATCGTCGGCACCATCCTGCAGCCGATCGCCGCCGCAGCCGGCATCCATCCCGTGCACTTCGCCATGATCAGCATCGTCGCCCTGGCCTTCGGCCTGGTGACGCCGCCCTATGGCCTGTGCCTGCTGATCTGCTGTTCCATCGCGAACCTGCGGCTGATCGACGTGCTCAAGGACGTGCTGATCATGCTGGTCCCGATGTTCGGGGTGCTGGTGCTGCTGATCCTGTGGCCGGACATGGCGCTGATGATCCCGCGCTGGCTCGAGCCCGGCTTCATGCAATAGCCGCATTGCGAAGCGGCCGCGGCGGGCGGACTATGGGGTGGTGACACCCGCCCCTCCCCGCCCGCCGGTCGCCTCGTTGCGGCTGCTGCTGCCGCACCTCCGCCCCTACCTGCCCCGCGCCCTGGCCGCGGGGCTTGCGCTGATGGCGGCGGCGGGGCTGACGCTGGGCCTCGGCCAGGGGCTGCGGCGCCTGATCGACGAGGGGTTCTCGGCCAGCACCGAAGCCCTGGACCAGGCCGCGATCTTCATGGGGTCGGTCGTCGCCCTTCTCGCCCTGGCCACGGCCGCGCGGTACTACCTGGTCTCCTGGCTCGGCGAGCGGGTGGCGGCCGACCTGCGGCGCCGGGTCTTCGACCACGTGCTGTCGCTGTCGCCGAGCTTCTTCGAGACCGCCCGCACCGGCGACATCCTGTCGCGCATGACGGCCGATGTCTCGCTGCTGCAATCGCTGATCGGCTCCGCCATCTCCATGGGGCTGCGCAACACGCTGACGGGCCTCGGTGCGCTGGCCATGCTGCTGGCGACCAGCGCCAAGCTGGCCGGCATCGTGCTGGCGGTGCTGCCGCTGGTGATCGTGCCCATGGTGATATTCGGCCGCCGCGAACGCCGCCTGTCCAAGGTGGCGCAGGAACGCGTGGCGGACCTGGCGGCGACGGCGGAGGAAGCGCTGAACGGGCTGCGCATCGTGCAGGCCTTCACGCATGAGCCGGAGGACCGCCGGCGCTTCTCCCGCGAGGTCGAGGCCTCCGTCACCGCCGCCCTGCGCCGCATCGCCTCCCGCGCCGCGCTGATCCTGGTGGTGATCCTGTGCGGCTTCGGTGCCATCACCTTCAGCCTGTGGGTCGGCGGTCACGACGTGCTGGCCGGCCGCATGACCGGCGGCGAGCTTTCGGCATTTGTCTTCTACGCCGTGCTGCTGGCCTCCTCCGGCGCGACGATGAGCGAGCTTTGGGGCGAGATCCAGCGCGCCGCGGCGGCCGCCGACCGGCTGCTGGAACTGCTCGGCGCGCAATCCGACATCGCGATCCCCACCTCCCCCGCCCGCCTGCCGCAGCCGCCGCAGGGCCGCGTGACCTTCGAGGCGGTGCGCTTCGCCTACCCGACGCGCCCCAACCAGTCGGCGCTGGACGGCTTCTCGCTGACCGTGGAACCGGGCGAGACCGTGGCCCTGGTCGGCCCCTCCGGCGCCGGCAAGACCTCCGTCTTCCAGCTCCTGCTGCGCTTCTACGACCCGCAGGCGGGCCGCATCACCGTGGATGGCGTCGATGTCGCGGCGCTGGACCCGGCGGATCTCCGCGGCCGGCTCGGCCTGGTGCCGCAGGACCCGGCCATCTTCTCCACCAGCGTCGCCGAGAACATCCGCTACGGACGCCTGGATGCGACCGATGCCGAGGTCGAGGCCGCCGCACGCGCCGCCGCGGCGGATGAATTCATCCAGCGCCTGCCGCAGGGCTACGCGACGCATCTCGGCGCCCGTGGCGTGACGCTCTCGGGCGGCCAGCGCCAGCGCATCGCCATCGCCCGCGCCATCCTGCGCGATCCGCCGATCCTGCTGCTGGACGAGGCGACCAGCGCGCTGGATGCCGAATCCGAGCAGTCCGTGCAGCTTGCGCTCGAGGCATTGTCGCAGGGCCGCACCACGCTGGTGGTGGCGCATCGCCTCTCCACGGTGCGCAAGGCGGACCGGATCGTGGTGATGGAGGGCGGCCGCATCGTCGCGACCGGCACGCATGAAGCGCTGGTGCAGGAAGGCGGGCTGTATGCGCGCCTGGCCGCGCTGCAGTTCTCCGAAGCCGCCTGAACCAGTTTGGCGACCTGACCCGGGGGGCGGGGCGGGCGGTCAACCGCCGCGCACCGCGCTTGTCGTATCGACACCGACATAACAAAAACTTCACATGTATGATTTGCATCCGGAATGCTTCAGGTCATAGAATAGATTGGTTTTTCTGTTGGATTTTCTTACATTCCATAATATAGACTCCGGCCTTCGCCTCGATTCAGTGGGTTATTTACTGGCACGTTGTTTGCACTTCTCCCTGCGGCGGCCGGCGTCCCTTTGGCGGCGTGCTGCCACGAACAGCGAGGAGTTCATGATGAAGCCGAACATTTCAGGCTGGCACCTTCGGCCTGTCCGGCCACTTGCCGCCGTTGCAGGGCTGCTGGCTCTGCTGGTCGCACCGGCCCAGGCGGCGCCCATCGTCGGTGTGGTCGGCCAGCGCACGCTGGTGGGCTTCGATTCCGCCACGCCGTCCAACGTGACAGATACGCTGGAGATCACCGGCATCGGCAACGACACCATCCGCGGCATCGACTTCCGCCCGGCCACCGGCGAGCTTTTCGCCATCGGCCAGTCCGGCGGGCTCTACAACGTTAACACCGTCACCGGTGCCGCCACCTCCGTCGGCAGCGGCGTCCCGCTGCCCGGCGGCACCTTCGAGGTCGGGTTCTCCTTCAACCCCACCGTGGACCGCATCCGCGTCACCACCGCGAATGACGTGAACCGGCGGGTCAACCCGATCGATGGCACCACCATCATCGATGGCCCGATCGCCTTCACCCCCGGTGACCCGAATGCCGGCACCAACCCCACCGTCACCGGGGTCGCCTACACCAACCAGGTCGCCGGCATGGTCGGCAGCACCATGCTGTACGGCCTGGATGCCGCCACCTCCTCCCTGGTGACGATCAACCCGGCCAATGCCGGCGCGGTCTCCACCGTGGGCTCGCTCGGCATCCAGCTGTTCGGCCCGGGCACCGGCTTCGGCAACGGCTTCGACATCGATGGGGAGACCGGCATCGCCTATGCCAGCCTGCTCAACGCCGTCGGCGGCCTCGGGCCGCAGGGCCTGTTCACCATCGACCTCGCGACCGGCGCCGCCTCCTTCCTCGGCAGCTTCGGCGCGAACACGGTGCGGGAGATCACGGTGGGCCAACTCGGCGCCGTGGCGGTGCCGGAGCCGGCGTCCCTCGCCCTGTTCGGCGCCGGGCTGATGGGCATGCTCGCCCTGCGTCGTCGCCGGCGCACGGCCGCCTGAGCCGATCGGCGCGGAGCCGGGAGGTGTCCCGGCTCCGTTGCTCGGGGCCCGTGCGGGCCGGCGGTGGCCGGGGCTGGAATGCTTCGGGAGCCGCCATTAGAAGCGGTTCAACCGGAGGACACGACCAACGATGCTGATCCGCCAGGACCGCGCCATGACCGCCATCGCGGTGATGCTCGACGTCGCCTTCCATGCCGGGCCCGGGCCGGAGGTGACGGCCGGCGCCGAGGTCGCGGCGCGCCTGTCCGCCGCGCGGCGCGGCATCGAGCCGGTGTTCCAGGCCCTGTCACGCGCCGGGCTGCTGGACAGCATCCGCGGGCCGCGGGGCGGCTACCGCCTCGCCCGAAGCCCGCGGCACATCAGTCTGAAGGACGTGGTGGAGGCGGTGACCGAGCCGCCCGAGCTGGAGGAGGACCTTCCGGGCCGGCTTCACGCCGCGGTCATGGTCCCGCTCTGGCAGGAGCTGGCGGAGGCGGTTCGGGCCAGGCTGGCCGCCCAGACGCTGGAGGACCTGCTGCGTCGCGCCACCACGTCCGGCCCGAATTCGCCGGCGACGGAGAAGCAGGACTGCATGGCCTGAGGCGATTACCCTGGCAGGCGGCCATCCGGCGTGTAGTGGTCCACCGTGCCCGGCAGGTCGCGCGTCAGGCGGGCCAGGATTTCGGCGCGGGACAGGCCGGTCTGCTTCGCCAGCTCATCCAGCGTGTCGGCGCCCACCGCGCGTTCCAGCTGGTCCGGCGCCAATTCGCGGTTCGGACCCTGCGCCACCCAGGAATCCGCCGTGTCGCCATCCCCGGTCTGGCGGAAGCGATCCACCAGGTCGCGCAGGCCGCCGCTGAGGATGTTGCCGATGCCGCCCTGGTCGGGCTGGCCCGGGGCGCGTGCGGCGCCGCCGCTGCCGCCGGTCGCACCGGCCAGCATCTCCGAAATCTTGTCGCGGTTCTGGTAGCCGGCGATGGCGAGGACGCCCAGCAGGGCGGTCATGGAGGGGAAGCCGCGGCTCATCTGGTGTCTCCCGTTGGACCTGGTTGCCGTAACAACTCGGTGCCCGGCTTCGGGTTCCGCCAGCGCGGCCGCGGTCAGTCGGCCCCCGGTGCCGCAAACGGAACGCCAACGGTGCGCACCAGCCAGGCCAGGCGATGCCGCTGCGCCGCCTGGGCATGGGCGCGGGAGGCCGCTTCCGCCGCCTCGCCATCCCGCGCGCGCAGGGCCGCGAGAATGGCCAGGTGCTCCGCATGCGCGGCCTCGGCACGGCCGGCGACGGTCAGCAGGCTGGGCAGCAGCGCCATGGTGGCGGAAAGCTGTTCCAGGCTGCGCAGCAAATAGCGGTTGTGGGCGGCCAGATACAGCAGGCCGTGCAGCCGCTGGTTGGTCTCCGCCAAGGCCCGCGCATCGGCGAACAGCGCCGGCTCGCCCGCCACCAGCTCCGCCATGGCGCCGATCTCGGTCGGGCTGGCGTGCTGGGCTGCGAGCCGCGCGGCGGCGCCTTCCAGCACCTCCCGCATCACATACAGCTCGACCACCTGCTGGTGGTCCGGCCGGGTCACGGTCAGGCCGCGACGCGCCTCATGCGTCAGCAGACCTTCCGATTCCAGCCGGGCGATCGCCTGGCGGACCGGGGTGCGGGAGACGCCGAAGCGGGCGGCGAGGTCGGTTTCCGTCAGGCGCAGGCCGGGCGCCAGCGTGCCCTCGCGGATCGCGGCGCGAATCCGGCCATAGGCTTCCTGGCCGAGGTCCCTGGATGGCTGCGGCATGTCCATGCGGGCGACCCTACCACGCATCGCGCATCTGGACATCAGTGGATACGAGTGGATACAACCGGCTTCCGCTTCGGGAGACATGGGACAGATGCCGGATTTCGCCCGCGTCTACGACGTGCTGGTGGTCGGCGGCGGCAACGCGGCGCTCTGCGCGGCCATCACCGCACGGCGGGCCGGCGCCTCGGTGATCCTCTGCGAGGCGTCGCCCCCGCCGATGCGCGGCGGCAATTCCCGGCACACCCGCAACCTGCGCGCGCTGCATCCCGGCCCCACCCAGGTGCTGACCGACAGCTACCTCGAGGAAGAATACTGGGACGATTTGAACCGCGTCACCGGCGGCCGCACCAACGAGGATCTGGCGCGGATGTGCATCCGGGCCAGCCAGCACGCGCCGGATTTCCTGGCGAGCTGCGGCGTGGTGTTCCAGCCCTCGCTGTCCGGCACCCTGTCCCTGTCCCGCACCAACGCCTTCTTCCTCGGCGGCGGCAAGGCGCTGGTGAACGCGCTGTACCGTGAGGCGGGGCGGCTCGGCATCGTCACGCTGACCGATACCGAGGTGCAGCACATCGAGGTGGAGGATGGCTTCGCCAGCGAGGCCATCGTTTCGCATTGTGGCTTCCCCCAGCGCATCCGCTTCAAGGCGCTGGTCGCGGCGAGCGGCGGCTTCCAGGCCAACCGCAACTGGCTGCGCGAGTATTGGGGCGATGCCGCCGACAACTTCCAGATCCGCGGCACGCCCTACGCCCAGGGCACGATCCTGAAGGATCTGCTGGCGCAGGGCGTGCAGCAGGTAGGCGACCCGACGCAGTTCCACGCCGTGGCGAACGACGCCCGCGCACCGATGGAGGATGGCGGGCTGGCCATGCGGCTGGACTGCGTGCCGTTCTCCCTGGTGGTGAACCGTGACGTGGAGCGCTTCTACGACGAGGGTGAGGATGTCTGGCCAAAGCGCTATGCCATCTGGGGCCGCCTGATCGCGCAGCAGCCGGGCCAGACGGCACTCGCCGTCACCGACAGCCAGGCGGTGCTGAATTTCCTGCCCAGCGTCTATCCGCCCTTCAAGGCGGACAGCATCGCCGGCATCGCGGCGCAGGCCGGCTACGACGCGGCGAAGCTGGAAAAGGTGATGGCGGATTTCAACGCCGCGGTCCGCCCCGGCACCTTCACGCCGATGGTGCCCGACGACTGCCGGACCGAAGGCCTGACGCCGCCCAAAAGCCACTGGGCGCGGCGCATCGAGAAGCCGCCGTTCTACGCCTACCCGCTGCGCCCCGGCATCACCTTCACCTTCCTCAGCGTCAAGGTGAACGACCGGGCGCGGGTGCTGATGGCGGATGGCAAGCCCTCGGCCAACATCTTTGCCAGTGGCGAGATCATGTCGGGGAACATCCTCGGCCAGGGCTATCTCGCCGGTTTCGGAATGACCCTCGGCACCGTCTTCGGACGGCTGGCCGGCGAGGAGGCCGCGCGCCATGTCCGCAACTGAGATGAGCAAGCTGGACCTGCTGGTGCAGGAGGCCGTCGATGCCGGCACGACGCCGCTGGAATCGGACGCCTACCAGGATGCCCGCCGCCAGATGGCGGTCTGCAACGCCTGCCGCTACTGCGAAGGCTACTGCGCCGTCTTCCCCGCCATGGCAGCGCGGCGCGAATTCGAGAAGGCGGACCTGACCCACCTCGCGAACCTCTGCCACAACTGCAAGGGCTGCTTCCACGCCTGCCAGTACGCACCGCCGCACGCCTTCGGCATCAACATCCCGGCGACCTTCGCCACGGTGCGGCAGGAGAGCTACGCCGAATACGCCTGGCCGGCCGGCATGGGCCGCCTGTTTGATCGCAACGGCACGCTGCTGGTCGCCGCGACCACGATCCTGGTGACGCTGGCGCTGGTGCTGACGGTGGCGATCCGCGACCCGGAGGTGCTGTTCTCCGCGCAGACCGGCACCGGCGCCTTCTTCCGCATCATCCCGCTCTGGCTCATCAACCTGCTGGCCGGCGGCACCTTCGGCTTCGCGATCCTCGCCATGGCGATGGGCGCGCTGCGCTACTGGCGCGGCACCGGCGGCATGGGCGGCACCTTCCAGCCGGCCCCGGTGGTGGATGCCACCGTGGACATCCTCACGCTGCGCAACCTGGGCGGCGGCGGGCATGGCTGCAACGACCTGGACGACAGCTTCGCGCAACACCGGCGCTGGCTGCACCAGGCGATGTTCTTCGGCTTCATGCTGTGCTTCGCCGCCACCAGCACCGGCGCCATCTACCACCACGTCTTCGGCTGGCACTCGCCGCATGCCTTCCTGTCGCTGCCGGTGCAGTTCGGCACCTGGGGCGGCGTGCTGCTGTGCATCGGCACGGCGGGGCTGATCTGGGTGAAGACCGTCACGGACCCGGCACCGGTCGCCCGCAAGCTGATGGGCGGCGAATACGCGCTGCTCGGCCTGCTGTTCCTGATCGGCTCGACCGGGCTGTTGCTGCTGGTGGTGCGGCACACCGGCGCCATGGGCCTCATGCTGGCGCTGCATTTCGGGCTGGTGCTCGCCCTGTTCGTGGTGCTGCCCTATTCGAAGATGGTGCACGGCATCTACCGCGGCATCGCCCTGCTGCGGAATGCGCGGGAGAAGCGGCCGGCCTGAGCGGCTCAGAACCGCTCGCCGAACACTTCGAAGGGTGGCGCTGCCGCCACCCGCAGGGCGCAGAAGCCAGCGTCCCGCAGGTAAAGGGTGTTCGGCGCGCCCGGCCCCGCGCGAGGCGTCAGGGCGCGAAGGCGCGGGTCGTAGTCGAAGGGCGCGAAGCCATGCCGGCGCAGCGGGGCGTCCGGCCCCTCGCCATAGCGGCTGGCATGGCCCGCGGTCTCCACGATGACGGCCCGCAACGCCGGGTCCGCCAGGATACGGGCGCCGCCGGCCAGGATGCGCGCCTCGAACCCCTCGACATCCAGCTTCAGCAGCATCGGAGTCCGCCCGGCGAAGGCGGCATCGAGCGTCGTCACCGCCACCTCCTCGGCCGCCTCCGCCTCCCCTGCCCGCAGCACCCGGTTCGCGGCGCCGCGCCCGGCGCTGATCCGCAGCCGCCCCGGCGCCTCCCCCATCGCCACCGGCAGCACGCTGATCCGCCCGGAAAGATCGTTCAGCCGGATGTTGTCGTGCAGATGCGGCAGGGTCGCCGCCGCGGGTTCCACCGCCACCACCCCGGCCCCCGAGACGCCGGCCGCCAGCACGGCATAGACGCCGATATTGGCGCCGATATCGCCCATCAAATCGCCCGGCCGCAGCAGGTGCAGGCAGAACCCCATCTCGCGGAAATCCGTCAGCCCGACATACCAGGCGGCGGTGGCGGAGGAGAGGCCGCGGCGCAGCACCAGGCGGGTCGGCCCCACCAGCGGCACGACCATGGGCAGCCCGCCCAGCCGCCCGCCGACCTGCCAGCGCAGCAGCCGCCCCAGCGCCGCCGCCCGGTGCCGCCCGGCCAACTCGTGCCCCAGGATGAATCGCAGCAGGCGGAATGGCACGCGCATCGCCGTTCTGGCATCCTCGACGTGATTACGAGAGGCGAACAATGCGGCACTTCTACGGCTGGGCAACCCCCAACTCCCAGCGCGTCTCCATCATGTTGGAGGAATGCGGGCTGGATTACGCCGTGACCGGCGTGAACATCCGCGCCCGGCAGCAATTCGCGCCCGAGATCCTGGCGCTGAACCCCTACGGCAAGATCCCGATCCTGGTGGAGGATGGCCGCGCCATCACCGAAAGCGGCGCCATCCTGCTGCACCTGGCCGAGCGCCACGGCATCCTGCTGGGGGAGGACCGACCCGCCATGCTGTCCTGGCTGATGGTCGCCCTGACCTCGCTCGGCCCCTTCACCGGCCAGGCGCATCACTGGACCGACCTGGCGCCGGAGAAGCCGGAGCCAGCGCGGGCGCACAGCACGGCGCTGGTGGACCGGGTCTATCGCCTGCTCGATGCCCGTCTGGCGGAGGTGCCGCATCTGGCCGGCGGCCCGTGCAGCATCGCCGACATCGCCGCCTACCCCTGGGTCGCGAAGCATGGCTGGGCCGCACGCAGCCTGGACGCCACCCCCCACCTCGCCGCCTGGTTCGCCCGGATGGGGGAGCGTCCGGCGGTCCGCCGCGGCATGGCGGTGCCGGCCGGGGCGCGGCTGGAGTAGGCGCCGCCCGCGCCGGGCAACTTTTCCCTGCGTGCCTCGTCAACCATAACCAGATATGCTGCACCGCCGTTGCAGCCGCCTTTGCCATGGCGAGGCCGCGACCAGACAGGACGTGGCGATCCGAGGATGACCGGGATGAATGCTGAAACCCCTGCCCGCGAAATGATGGCCCAGACCCTGACCCGCTTCATGGAGCAGGCCAATGCCATGGGCGAGGTCGCCCGCCGGCAGTTCGCGGCGATGACGCCGCCGATCGGGCCGAAGGTCCTGGACGGCGCCGGCCCGACCGGCTCCGATTTCCTCGGCCGGTCGCCCTTCGCGCTGATGTCGGACGCAATGGCCTATGCGGTCGATGCCAGCCAGCGCTCGGTCCTGTTCTGGGACACCATGCGCCAGGCCGGCAACGCCTTCGTGGAGCATGAGAAAGCCGGCTGCCCGCCGGTGCTGGTCTTCGACTGGGACATGGTGGTGGATGGCCGCCACCTGCCGCGCCGCTGCAACTACGCCCTGGTCCGAATCAAGCCGCCCGCCGGCTTCCGGGAGCCCGACCCGAAGCTGCGGCCCTTCGTCATCATCGACCCGCGCGCCGGCCACGGCGCCGGCATCGGCGGCTTCAAGTCGGACAGCCAGGTGGGCGTGGCGCTGCGCCGCGGCCACCCCGTCTACTTCGTCATCTTCTTCCGCGACCCGGAGCCCGGCCAGACCATCCTCGACATCACCGAGGCCGAGGCGATCTTCCTGCGCAAGATCCACGAGTTGCACCCCGACGCCCAGCGCCCCGTGGTGATCGGCAACTGCCAGGGCGGCTGGGCGGTGATGATGCTCGGTGCGTCGGAGCCGGAACTCACCGGCCCGCTGGTCCTCAACGGCGCCCCCCTGTCCTACTGGGCCGGCGAGAAGGGCCGCAACCCGATGCGCTACACCGGCGGCCTCGCCGGCGGGTCCTGGCCCGCGGCGCTGCTGGCGGACCTCGGCAACGGCACCTTCGACGGCGCCAACCTGGTCTCGAACTTCGAGAACCTGTCGCCCGGCAACGCCAAGTTCCGCAAGTACTACAACCTGTACGAGAAGGTGGACACCGAGGCCGAGCGCTTCCTGGAATTCGAGCGCTGGTGGGGCGGCTACTTCCTGATGACCCGCGACGAGATCCGTTGGATCGTCGAGAACCTGTTCATCGGCGACAAATTCGCCCGCGGCGAGGTCTCGGCCGGCAAGGGCGCGTCTTTCAACATGCGCTCGGTGAAGTCGCCCATCGTGGTGTTCGCCTCGGCCGGCGACAACATCACCCCGCCCGGCCAGGCGCTGCGCTGGATTGCCGACGTCTATCGCGACGAGCAGGAGATCAAGACGCTCGGCCAGACCATCGTCTACCTGGTGCATGACGATATCGGCCATCTCGGCATCTTCGTCTCCGGCAAGGTGGCGAACAAGGAACACACGGAGATCGCCAACACGCTCGACCTGATCGAGTCCGTGGCGCCCGGCCTGTACGAGATGCGCATCACCGGCACCGCCGGCAGCGGCCTCAATGCGGGCTACCAGGTGGAGCTGGTGGAGAAGACCGTGGCGGATATCCGCCAGGTCTCCGGCGATGCGGAGAACGAGGCCTTCCCGGCCGTCGCCCGCATCTCCGCCATGAACCAGATGCTGTACGACCTTTTTGCGAGTCCGATCATCCGCAAGTTCGTCACCGAGGAAAGCGCCGAGATGCGGCGCCAGATGAACCCGATGCGCGCGCGCCGCTACATGGTCAGCGACGCCAACCCGGCGATGAAGCCGCTGGCGCACATGGCGGAGCTGGTGAAGGCCAACCGCGCGCCGGTCGCCGCCGACAACCCCTTCATGGCGATGGAACGCGCCTGGGCGGACAGCACGGAGCGCGCCATCGATGCCTGGCGCGACTGGCGCGACCAGATGCAGGAAACCGCCTTCCACGCCGTCTACGGCTCGCTCTCCGCGCTGAACGTGGCGTCCGACGTGCCGGTGGAAGCGGTGGCGGACCTGCCGGAGACGCCCGATGTGCGCGCCGCGCTGGACCGGGTGGCGGAGGGTGGCTACGCCGAGGCGGTGGTGCGGATGATGATCCTGCTTGCCAAGGCGCGCGGTGGTGTCCGCCGCAGCCGGCTGGCGAAGTCCAATGCGCTGCTGACGACGGAGGAGCCCTTCGCCCAGCTCACCGCCTCCGCCCGCCAGGCGCTGATCCGGGAACAGACCGTCATCGTGGAAATGGCGCCGGAAGAAGCCTTCGAGACGCTGGCCACCCTGCTGCCGGACGCCGACAGCCGCCGCCGCGCCCTGCACAGCGTCACCGATGTGGCCGGGCCGGAGGAGGAGCTTGGGGAGCCGGCCGCCGCCATGCTGGCACGCCTGCGGGCGCTGCTGCTGCCGGCCGAGGCGAGCCAGGCCGCCGAATAGGCCGCGGCGATTCATCAAGGGGCAACCGGATCGGGGCCATGCTGCCCGGGTCCGGCGCCCTGCGCCCGGAGTCCCAGGTCGCAAGAATTGCGGCGCCGAGGCAAGAGGGCCAACCCCAGATGATGCCGCAGATCGCTGCCCATCCCGCTCGCGTTTCCGATTTCGTGGCTGCTTCCCTGCTGACCTCCGACCAGGGCGCGGAGGTTCACCTGGTGGCCCGCGACGGCCGCCTGCTGCGCCTACCGACGGATGAGGCGACCGCGCGCCAGTTGATCGTCAGCCTGTGGCAGGCGCTCGACCGGGCACGTTGACCAGACGCAGCCCGGGATTGCGCCGCGCCGCCCGGAGCCTATCCTGCCCCCAACCGGGGGATTGGCCATGGCAGAAACAGGCAAGGTCGCCATCGTCGGCGCGGGACTGATCGGCCGCGCCTGGTCCATGATCTTCGCCCGCGCCGGGTGGGACGTGTCGCTGCACGACCCGGTGCCGGCGGCGCTGGAAGCCGCGCCGCGGCTCTGCGCGCAGGGGCTGGCAGAACTGGCGCGGCACGGGCTGTGCGACAACGCGGAAGCGGCCGCCCGGCGCATCGCTGTCACCGGCAGCCTGACCCAGGCGCTGGATGGCGCCGCCTTCGTGCAGGAAAACGGGCCGGAGGACGCCGCCACCAAGCGCGCCATCTTCGCGGAGCTGGATTTCCTGGCGGCGCCGGACTGCATCCTGGCCTCCTCCACCTCCGCCATCCCCTGTTCCAGCTTCACCGAGGGGCTCGCCGGCCGCGCCCGCTGCCTGGTGGCTCACCCGGTGAACCCGCCGCACCTGATCCCGGTGGTGGAGCTGTCCGGCGCGCCCTGGACCGCGCAGGCCACCATCGACCGTGCGCGGGCCATCTTCGCCGGCATCGGCCAGGCGCCGATCACCGTGAAGCGGGAGATCGAGGGCTTCATCCTCAACCGCCTGCAGGGCGCCCTGCTGGCGGAGGCGTTCCGGCTGGTGCAGGAAGGCTATGTCTCGCCGCAGGACCTGGACACCACGGTGGCGGAAGGCCTCGGCCTGCGCTGGTCCTTCCTCGGCCCCTTCGCCACCATCGAACTGAACGCGCCCGGCGGCATCCCGGACTACTGCGCCCGCTACGCCGCCTTCTACGCCCGCATCGCTGGCGCCCCGCCCGCGCCTTCCGTGTTCGGCGCGGAGGGCATCGCGCAGATCATGCAGGAATGGGGTGGCACCCCGGCGCGGGAGGAAATCACCACCCGCAGCGCCCGGCGCGATGCCAGGCTGGCCGCGCTTGCCGCCCATAAACGGAAACAGGACAACGAGACGACATGACCCGCAAAGTCATCATCACCTGCGCGGTGACCGGCGCCATCCACACGCCGAGCATGTCGCCGCATTTGCCGATCACGGCGGAACAGATCGCCGATGCCGCGATCGGCGCGGCGGAGGCCGGCGCGGCCATCGTCCACCTGCACGCCCGCAACCCGACCGATGGCCGCCCGGACCAGTCGCCGGAGGCCTTCGCGCCGTTCCTGCGCGTCATCAAGCAGCGCAGCGACTGTGTGGTGAACATCACCACCGGCGGCGCGCCGACCATGACCATCGAGCAGCGCGTGAAGCCGGCGGCGAGCTTCGCGCCGGAAGTGGCCTCGCTGAACATGGGTTCGATGAATTTCGGCCTGTTCGGCATGCTGAACCGCTTCAAGGATTTCCAGCACGACTGGGAGAAGCCCTACCTCGCCAACAAGGACATCCTGTTCCGCAACACCTTCGGCGACATCGAGTACTTCCTCACGACGTGCTCGGAGAACAACACGCGCTTCGAGTTCGAGTGCTACGACACCTCGCACCTGTACAATCTGAAATACTTCCTCGACGCCGGGCTGGTGAAGGCGCCCCTGTTCGTCCAGACGGTGTTCGGCCTGCAGGGCGGCATCGGCGCGCATCCGGAGGACGTGATGCACATGAAGCGCACGGCGGACCGGCTGTTCGGTGACAACTACCGCTGGTCCGTGCTCGGCGCCGGCCGCAACCAGTTGCCGATCGCGGCGATGGCCGCGGCCATGGGCGGCAACATCCGTGTCGGGCTGGAGGACAGCCTTTGGGGCGGCCCGGGTCGCCTGGCGCAGAGCAACGCGGAACAGGTGCGCAGCGCGCGCCAGATCATCGAGGGCCTGGGCCTCGCCGTCGCCACGCCGGATGAGGCGAGGGAAATCCTGTCGCTCAAGGGCGGCGACCGGGTGAACTTCTGACCGGTCAGCCGTGGATGTTGCCGTTGCGGGCGGACCAGCGGTAGCGGATTTCCCCGTGGCGCCGGTCGACGATCCGCAGCGGCAGGTCCGGGCCGTAGATCTGCATGGCGTAGGACGGTCGGTAGTCGCAGACCAGCTTGCCGGTGGCATCGGTGATGTACACCCAGGTTGCCGGCCCGACACGCCAGGTGACCCCGCCATGGTTGGCGATGGTCATGGCGACGATCCCCCGCCCGGAGGCACCGTAGTTGCGGACGGACCGGATGAAGGGCCGGTAGCGCGCCGGTTCGTTCGCCACCGCGGTCGCGATGATGCCGTCCTCATGATCCTCGACCAGCGCCTTCACCGCGCCGGTCACCACGGTGGCGCCGGAGCCAATGGCGCCGCCGAGCAGCGAGACGGCGGTCCCCAGGCCCCACAGCGCGATATCCCCCGGCTGCGGCGCCTTGCCGCCGAGGACCCACACCGCCGGCTGCACCAGCGCGCCGACGCCGCCGCCCACCGCGCCGCCAAGCCCGGCGCGTCCGGCCGTGCCGGCACCGCGCTCGATCAGGCGGGAGATCGTCTCGGAGGCGATGGTCTGCGAGACCTCCTTGCCGACGTTGGAGCTGTTGTTGATCAGGTCCGTGATGCCGTTGGATTCCGCCGGCGGCGTGAAATCCGCGGTGGCGGTCTGCGTGCTTCCGCTCATGGTCGGCCCCTTGCTGCCGGCACATTCTAGACAGGCAGCGGGCGCAACTCGGTTTCAGGCGGCTTCGGGGCGCTTCACGCGTGGTGGCAGGCGACCAGCGCGCCATCGTCGCGCGGCGTCAGCAGGGGGCGTTCCTCTCGGCAGATCGCGGTTGCTTTCGGGCAGCGCGGATGAAAGGCGCAGCCGGAAGGTGGCGACAGTGGCGAGGGCAACTCGCCCGCGATCGGCTTGAAATCCGCGATGTCGTCGGCGTCCAGCCGCAGCTTCGGCACGCTGTCGAGCAGCCCCTGCGTGTAGGGATGAAGCGGCGCCGCATACACCTTCGCGGTGTCGCCCGATTCCACGATGCGCCCGAGATACATGATGGCGACACGATCCGCGACATGCCGCACCACGGACAGATCATGGGAGATGAACACGCAGGTCAGGCCGAGGTCGCGCCGCAGGTCGAGGAACAGGTTCAGGATCTGCGCCTGGATCGAGACATCGAGCGAGGCCACCGGCTCGTCGCAGACCAGCATGTCGGGCTGCATCGCCAGCGCCCGCGCGATGGCCACCCGCTGGCGCTGGCCGCCGGAGAACTGGTGCGGGAAGCGCGTGGCGAAGGCCGGGTCCAGGCCGACCCGCGTCAGCCAATCCGCCACCAGCGCCGGCGCCGCCGCGCGCGTCACCAGCCCATGCGTCACCGGGCCTTCGGCGATCGTCTCGCCGATGCGCATGCGCGGGTTCAGCGAGGCGAAGGGATCCTGGAAGACTGTCTGGATGCGCGTCGTCGCCTTGTGCCGCCCGACCATCGGCGCGACGCCGGAGACCAGCACGCGCCCGGATGTCGGCGCAATGATGCCGGCCAGCATCCGCCCGAGCGTGGATTTCCCGCAGCCGCTTTCGCCCACCAGGCCGAGCGTTTCCCCCGCCGTGACGGAGAGCGAAACCTCCGACACCGCCTGCACCGCGCGGGTTTCCACCGCCGCGCCGAAGACCGCCGCGATACGGTCGCCAAGCGAAAGCCGTGGGTCAAACCGCTTGGTCACCCCCTCCGCCACCAGCACCTCCGCGCCACCCGAAAAGCCCTCTCCCCCCAAGGGGGCGAGAGGGTTGGGTGAGGGGGGGCTTTCTCGCATGAAGCGCCCGCTGCCCACCTTCACGCCCCCTCCCCCAACGGATGATGGCACCGCACCAGCCGGTCGCCCGTCACGACATCCGGCGGGTCGGTCGCACAGACGGCATCCGCACGCGGGCAGCGCGGCGCGAACGGGCAGCCGGGCGGCAGCGACAGCAGGGATGGCGTCGTGCCCGGAATCTGGTTCAGCCGCTCGCCCGGCCGCGCCGTCGCCGGCAGGCTGTCCAGCAGCCCGCGCGTGTAGTGGTGCCGTGGCGCGCGCAGCACCTGCCCCACCGCGCCGGATTCCACGATGCGCCCGGCATACATCACAAGCACCCGGTCCGCGAGCGAGGAGACGGTGGCGAGATCGTGCGAGATCCACACCAGCGCCGTGCCGGTCTCCTTCGCCAGCTTGCGCATCTCCGCCAGGATCTGCGCCTGGATGGAGACATCGAGCGCCGTGGTCGGCTCATCCGCGATGATCAAGTCCGGCCCGTGCAGCAGTGCCGTCGCGATCGCCACGCGCTGGCGCATGCCGCCAGAGAATTCATGCGGATAGGCGTCCAGCCGCGCCGCCGCGTCCGGGATGCCGACGCGGGCCAGGGTCCGCGCCGCCAGGTCCCGCGCCGCCGCCTCGCTGGCATCGCCATGCGCGCGCACGGCGAGCGCCATCTGCTGGCCGATGGTCAGCACCGGGTTCAGCGTCGCCGCCGGGTCCTGGAACACCATCGCGATTCGCTTGCCACGCAGCGTCCGCATCTCACCCTGCGGCATCCCGACCAGTTCCCGCCCATCGAAGCGGATGGAGCCGGAGACGATGCGGCCGGGCGGATCGACCAGCCCGATCAGCGAGAATCCCGTGACGGATTTGCCCGAGCCGCTTTCGCCGACCAGGCCGAGGATCTCCCCGCGCGCCAGGTCGAAGGACACACCCTCCACCGCCTTCAACACGCCGGCGCGGGTGAAGAAATGCGTGCGCAGGTCGCGCACTTCGAGAAGGTTCACATCGCTCATGCAGGGAGGACCGACGTCCGGCCGCATGGCGGCCGGCGCGCGCAGAGCGGGTTTCCAACTCGCGCAGCAGCGCGTAGGCGCGCAGCCAAGGCCGCGGAGCGGCCGCCCGGCGCATGAGGGCTCATCTGCGAAGCCTGGGATTGAACTGGTCCCGGATCTGGTCGCCGACGATGTTGATGGCGACGATCAGCAGGATCAGCGCGATGCCCGGATATACCGAGATCCAGCTTCGCCCGTTCATCATGTAGGGGAAGCCGTTGGCGATCAGCATGCCGAGCGAAGGCTCCGTCGGCGGCAACCCCAGCCCGAGGAAGGACAGCGTCGCCTCCAGCGCGATCGCGTTCGCCACCTGCACCGTGCCGACCACGATCAGCGGCGGCAGGCAGTTCGGCAGGATGTGGCGCAGCACCACGCGCCAGCTCGGCAGCGGCGTGGCGGAGGCGGCCTCGACATAGTCCTTCTGCCGTTCCGCCGTGGCGGCGCCGTAGGCGGTGCGGGCGAAGTAGGCGTACTGCGCCGCGACCAGCGCGATGATGAGCTGCGACTTCCCCTGCCCCAGCACCGCCACCAGTACCAGCGCCAGCAGGATCGCCGGAAAGGACAGCTGCAGGTCCACCACCCGCATCACCAGCGCCTCCACCCAGCCGCCGAGATGCGCGGACAGGATGCCCAGCGTGGCGCCCAGCGTCATCGCCACCGCGCCCGCCACCAAGCCCATCTGCAAGGAAATCCGCAGCCCGTACAGGATCGCCGACAGCAGGTCCCGCCCCTGCGCATCCGTGCCGAGCCAGTGCACATACTCGCCCGAGCCGACGAAGCCCGGCGGCCGCCGCGCATCCATCAGGTCCAGGATCGCCAGGTCGTAGGGGTCCTGCGGCGCGAAGATGGGCGCCGTCAGCGCCGCCAGCACCACCAGCACCACCACGCCCAGCGCCACGACCGCGACCCAGTTCTCCCGGTACTCGCCCCAGAAAGCCCTCACGCCGCGCGCCCCCGCCGCAGCCGCGGGTCCAGCAGCGCATAGGACAAATCGACCACCAGGTTGATGGTGACGAACAGGAAGGCGACCAGCACCAGGTAGGCGACCATCACCGGCCGGTCGAGCGATGTGATGGAATCGATGATCAGCTTGCCCACGCCCGGCCAGGAGAAGATCGTCTCCGTCACCACCGCGAAGGCGAGCGTCGAGGCGAATTCCAGCCCGAACACCGTGACCAGCGGAATCGAGATCAGCCGCAGCACGTGCCGCCGCAGGATGGTGAACTCGGAAAGCCCGGCGGCGCGGGCGAACTTCACCGTATCCGTCAACATGATCTCCCGCGTCCCGGCGCGCGCCAGCCGGATCATCATGGCCAGCTTGAACAGCGACAGGTTCAGCGCCGGCAGCACCAGGTAGGTGAGCCCCTCCGCCGTCAGGAAGGACCAGCCGACGCCGAACACCTCGACCACCGGCCCGCGGTCGCCGGCCGGCAGCCAGCCGAGGTTCACCGCGAAGGTCAGGATCAGCAGCAGCCCGACCCAGAAGGTCGGCACCGAGAACCCCAGCACGGAGACCGCCATGATGGCGCGGGAGGATTTCGCCTCCGGCCGGTAGCCCGCATAGATGCCGAGAGGGATGCCGATGAAGGCGCCGATCAGCACGGAGGCGAGCGCCAGTTCCAGCGTCGCCGGCAGCCGCGCCATGACCAGTTCCAGCACCGGAATGTCGAACACGAAGGACCGCCCGAAATCGCCCGACAGCAGCCGCCCGACGAAGGCGAAATACTGCTGCCACAGCGGCAGGTCGAGACCATACCGGGCAATGGTATCGGCGCGGATGTCCTGCGTCGCATCCGGTGAGATCAGCACGTCGATTGGGTTGCCGATGGCGTAGACGCCAACGAAGACCAGCGCCGACATGGCGAGCATGACGAGGACGGATTGCAGGAGTCGCTGGATGATGAAGCCGAGCATTCCTCCCCACTATCGGGGCATGGACAGCGGACGCAAGCCGTTCCTACCATGATCCGGACAGGACGCTTCAAATCGGGGACCCCGCAATGACCCAGAACATCCGCAACCTCGCCCTGGCGGCCACCGCCGGGTTCCTCCTCTCCGGCGCCGCCATTGGCCAGACCCTCAACCTCGGCGTCCGCGCGGGGCCGGAGGGCGTGGACCCGCACTTCACCGCCACCGGCACCCATGCCGAGGCGCTGAAGCATGTCTTCGACACGCTGGTGACCTCGGGCGACAACCTGCAACTGCTGCCCGGCATCGCCGAAAGCTGGCGCCCGGTGGATGCCACCACCTGGGAATTCAAGCTGCGCCAGGGCGTCACCTTCCACGACGGCAGCCCGATGACGGCGGAGGACGTGGTCGCCTCGATTCGCCGCATGCAGGTGCTGTCCGGCCCGAACCCCACGCGCATCTACGTCCGCAACGTGAAGGATTTGCGGATCGTCGACCCGCACACGCTGCACGTCATCACGGATGGCCCGGCGCCCACGCTGCCGAACGACTTCATCCGCGTCTTCATCACCAGCGCCCGCGCCACCGCCGGCCTGACGCCGGAGACCAGCAACGAGGCCTTCAACACCGGCCGCGCCGCCATCGGCACCGGCCCCTACCGCTTCGTCTCCTGGACCCCGCGGGAGCAGTTCGTGGTGGAGCGCAACGACGCCTACTGGGGCGGCGCGCAGCCCTGGGCGCGGCACATCCGCCGCGAGATCCCGAACGATGCCGCCCGCGTGGCGCAGCTTCGCACCGGCCAGGTGGACATGATCGTGCGCGTGCCCGCCGCCGACGTCTCCACCCTGGAGCGTGACCGGGCGCTGCGGGTGGTGAAGGCGGACACCGTCTATGTCTTCAACCTGCAGCTCGACTACCGCGAGACCACGCCGCAGGTGACGGCCAAGGACGGCTCCCGCCTCGCCGCCAACCCCTACCGCGACATCCGGGTGCGGGAGGCGATGGACCTCGCCATCGATCGGCGCGCGCTGGCCGAGATCGCCATGGAGGGCCTCGGCGCGCCGCAGGGCCAGATGGTGACGCCCGGCATCTTCGGCTTCAATCCGGCCATCCCGATCCCGACGCCGAATTTGGCACGCGCCCGCACGCTACTGACCGAGGCCGGCTACCCCAACGGCTTCCGAATGGTGCTGAACTTCACCAACAACCGCCTACCCGGTGACAACGGCGTCGGCACCGCGCTGGCCCAGATGTTTGCCCGCATCGGCATCGAGGTGCAGGCCGCAGGCCAGCCCGCCGCCGTCATCTTCCCGGCCCGCGCGCGTGGCGAGCTTTCGAACATCATGGCCGGCTGGGGCACGCTGACCGGGGAGGCGAACTACTATTATTCGTCCAACGCCCACACCAACAACCCGGCGCTCCGCCTCGGTGCCTTCAACTGGCACGGCTATTCCAACCCGGAGATGGACCGCCTGATCCAGGCCGCCGGCGTGGAACTCGACGAGAAGAAGCGCGAGCAGCTTCTCCAGGAAATCGCCACGCTGTTCACCCGCGAACGCGTCGGCATGCCGCTGACCTCCGTCGGCAGCGCCTGGGCGATGCGGCGGGACCGGGTGAACCTGGTGCGGGCGCGGACGGATGAGGACACGCTGGCCATGGACATCGTGCCGACACGCTGATGAACATCGCCGAGTCCAACTGGAAGGACGTCGAGGCGCGGCTGCGCCTCGATGACCGCTGCGTGCTGCCGCTGGGCAGCACCGAACAGCACGCGCAGCTTTCGCTGTGCACGGATGCGATCCTGGCGGAACGGGTGGCGCGCGAAGCCGCCGCGCCGCTCGGCGTGCCGGTGTTCCCGGTGATGCCCTTCGGCCTGGCGCCATACTTCGCCGCCTTTCCCGGCAGCATCTCGCTGCGCGTGGAGACCCTTCTGGCGGTGATGCGGGATTTGGTGGACAGCGTCGCCCGCGCCGGCTTCCGCCGGGTGCTGATCGTCAACGGCCATGGCGGCAATGCGCCGGTCGCCGCGC
Source organism: Falsiroseomonas sp. E2-1-a20 (assembly GCF_051433195.1). Lineage (NCBI taxonomy): Bacteria > Pseudomonadati > Pseudomonadota > Alphaproteobacteria > Acetobacterales > Roseomonadaceae > Falsiroseomonas > Falsiroseomonas sp. E2-1-a20. Next base: position 87,636 of record NZ_JBHMFT010000009.1, read on the forward strand.
TGGCGCAGCAGATGATGGCGGAACAGCCTGGCCTCAGCGTGAAGTTCCACAACTGGTACAACACGCCGCGCACCTGGGCCGCCGCGCTCGCCGCCGATCCCTCCGCCAGCCACGGCAACTGGTTCGAGAACTACCCCTGGACCCGCCTCGCCCATGCGCCGGCGCCCGAGGGCCGCAAGCCGCAGCCCGACATCGCGCTGATGAAGGCGGGCGGCCCCGCGGACTGCAAGGCGATCCTCGGCGATGGGTCCTTCGGCGGCCCGTGGCAGTTGCCCGATGCCACCATGCAGGCGCTGTGGGACACCGGCGTCGCCGAGACGCGCGAGGCGCTGGAGGGACCATGGCCGACCCGATCCTGATCTGGGGCGCCGGCGCCATCGGCGGCACGCTCGGCGCGCATTGGGCGCGGGCCGGGCACGACGTGCTGCTGGTGGATACCGTGGCGGACCACGTCGAGGCCTGCCGCACCACCGGCCTCGCCATCACCGGCCCGGTGACCGAGTTCACCCAGATGATCCCGGCCGTGACGCCCGCCGAACTCACCGGCACCTATTCCCGCATCGTGCTGGCGGTGAAGGCGCAGGCCACCGCGGCCGCCATCCCGATGCTGGCGCCGCACCTGAAGCCGGACGGCTTCGTCTTCTCCGCCCAGAACGGCCTGAACGAGATCGCCCTCTCCCGCGCGCTGGGCGCTGAGCGCGTGATGGGCTGCTTCGTCAATTTCGGCGCGGATTGGCACGGCCCCGGCCACATCCTGTTCGGCAACCGCAGCGCCCTGGTGATCGGCGAGCTGGACGGCGTGACCCGCCCGCGGACGGAGGCGATGTTCGCCCTCGCCCGCGAATTCGAGCCCGACGCGATCCTGACGCCCGACATCTGGTCCTACCTCTGGGGCAAGATGAGCTACGGCGCCATGCTGTTCGCCACCGCCCTGAACCACGACAGCATGACCGAAAACTTCGCCGACCCCGCCCGCATGCCGGTCTGGCTGGCGCTGGGGCGGGAGGTGGCGGCAACCGCGCTGGCCCATGGCGTCACGCCGCGCGGCTTCGGCGGCTTCGACCCGATGGCCTTCGCGCCAGGCCAGCCCGATGCGGCCGGCGAAAGTATCGTGCATTGGCTGCGCGATTTCACCGCCCTCGGTGCCAAAACCCATTCCGGCATCTGGCGCGACCTGGCCGTCCGCAAGCGCAGGACGGAAGCCGATGCGCAGATCGGCCTGATCCCGCCGCTCGCCGCGGAAAAGGGCGTGCAGGTGCCGATGTCCGAAAAACTCTGTGCGCTGATCGCAGAGATCGAATCCGGCAAGCGCGAACAATCCCCCGAAACCTTCGCCGCGCTGCTGGCATGACCGACCCCGTCCTGGACCACCTGCTGGCGGATCGCGCCGGTTTCGTCGCGCGGTTGGGCGAGTTGGTCGCCTGCCCCTCCGTCTCCACCGACCCGGCCTATGCCGCCGGCATGGCCGCGGCGCGGGGATGGTGGCGGGCACGGCTGACGGCGCTCGGCTTCCAGGATGCGCGGGAAGTTGGGGCCGGCGGCCATCCCGCCGTCACCGCGCGGTGGCACGGCGCCGGGCCGCAGGCGCCGACGCTGCTGGTCTATGGCCATTACGACGTGCAGCCGCCGGACCCGGTCGCGGCCTGGACCTCCCCCGCCTTCACCCTGGCATCCCGCAACGGCCGCCTCTACGCGCGCGGCGTTTCGGACGACAAGGGGCCATCGCTGCTCGCCATCGAGACGCTCGGGGCCTTCCTTTCCGTCGAAGGCCGCCTGCCCTGCAACGTCACGCTGCTGCTGGAAGGCGAGGAGGAGGTCGGCTCCAGGACTCTCGCGCAAATCCTGGACCAGCACCGCGAGGATTTCGCCGCCGACGCCGCGCTGTCCGCCGATGGCGCCCGCTGGCGCGCCGACCTGCCCACCATCACCATCGGGACGCGCGGCAATACCGGGCTGGAACTGTCGCTGCGCAGCGCGGTGAAGGACCTGCATTCCGGCCGCTATGGTGGCGTGGTGGCGAATGCCGCGCAGGCCATGGCCCGCCTGCTCGCCACGCTGCACGACGGCGAGGGCCGCATCGCCGTCGCCGGCTTCCGCGACGGCATGACGGACCCGACCGAGGCCGAGCGCGCGGCGCTGGCCGCCATTCCCTACGATGTCGCCGCACACGACGCAGCCATCGGCGCGACGTCCAGCGGGCTGAGCTCGGAAAAATTCCTGGAACGGCTGTGGCACCAGCCGACGCTGGAGGTGAACGGGATGTGGGGCGGCTACACCGGCCCCGGCGGCAAGACCGTCATCCCGGCCGAGGCGCATGCGAAGCTGTCGATGCGCCTGGTCCCGGGGCAGGACCCGGCGCGCGTGCTGGCCGCCGTCGCCGCGCATCTCCGCGCCCACTGCCCGCCCCGCACGACGCTGGAAATCCGCACGCATCGCGAGGGCAGCCAGGCCACCGCCGTGCCGCCCGCGCACCCGCTGCTGCTGGCGGCAGAGGCCGCGCTGGCCGAGACCACCGGCACCGTGCCGCTCCGCGTCCGCATGGGCGCGACGCTGCCGCTGACGGATATCGTCCAGCGCGTGCTGGGGCTGGAGACGGTGATGTTCTCCTTCGCCACGGCGGACGAGGATTTCCACGCGCCCGACGAGAACTGGCGCGAAAGCGCCATCCCGGAGGGCTTCGCCGCCTGGGTGGCGCTGCTGCGCCGCGTCGGCGCGCTGAACCCGGAGGACTTCGCGCCTTACCGCACCCGCGGCGGAGCCGCCCAACCAAGCTGATCCAGCGCCGCCTCGGCCAGCGCCTGCGGCGTCGCCGCCACGTCCAGCACGATGGCGCCTTCCTCCGCATCTGGCGCTTCCAGCGTCGCGAACTGGCTGGCCACCAGGCTCGCCGGCATGAAGTGCCCGGCTCGCGCCGCCTGCCGTGCGGCCACCAACTCCCGGTCGCCGCGCAGGAACACCAGCCGCAGATCCGGCGCCGCGGCGCGCAGCCGGTCGCGATAGGCGCGCTTCAGGGCGGAACAGGTCACCACGCAGCCACGCCCGCGATGCGCCGCCAGGTGCGCGCCGATGGCATCCAGCCAGGGCGCCCGGTCGCCGTCGTCCAGCGGCTCGCCACGCGACATCTTCGCCACGTTGGCCGGCGGGTGGAAGTCATCCGCATCGTCGAAGCCCACCCCCAGCCCCGCCGCGATCAGCGGACCTACCGTGGATTTGCCGGCCCCCGAGACGCCCATCACCAGAACCAGCGCCGTCATTTCGGCTCCAGATGCCCGCCGAAGGCATTGCGCATGGCCGACAGCGACCGGTCCGCGAAGGGCGCTTCCTGCCGCGAGCGGAATCGCGAATACAGCGCCGCCGACAGCACCGGCGCCGGCACCGCGCTCTCGATCGCCGCCTGCACCGCCCAGCGCCCCTCGCCGCTGTCGCCGACCCGGCCGGAATAGGTGGAAAGCTCGCCATCCGCCGCCAGCGCCTGCGCCGTCAGGTCCAGCAGCCAGGAGGCGACGACGGAGCCGCGGCGCCAGGCCTCGGTGATGTCGGGCACGTCGAGGCTGAGGCGCAATTCCTCCGGCACCACCTCGCTGTCGGCCTGGCGCAGCAGTTCCAGCCCCTCCGCCATCGCCTGCATCATCCCGTATTCGACGGCGTTGTGGACCATCTTGGTGAAATGCCCGGCGCCGTTCGCGCCGCAATGGATGTAGCCCTGCGCCGGGCGCGGATCGGCGGCGGGGTCGCGGCCCGGCGTCGGCGGTGCCGCACCCTCCCCGGGCGCCAGCGCCTTGAAGACGGGGTCGAGCCGCTCGACCTGCTCGGCCGGGCCGCCGATCATCAGGCAGTAACCGCGCGCCAGGCCCCAGACGCCGCCGGAGGTGCCGATATCCAGCATGTCGACGCCGACATCGCGCAGCACGGCGGCGCGGCGGATGGCGTCCTTCCACATCCCGTTGCCGCCATCGATGGCGACGTCACCCGGCGCCAGCAGGTTCGCCAACTGTCCGATCGCCTCCTCCGTCGCCGCGCCGGCGGGCAGCATCACCCAGACCGTCCGCGGCTCCGGCAGGCGTTCCACCAGGTCCGCGAGGTCGGTGGCGGCCTCCGCACCCTCGGCGGCCAGCGCCGCGACGGCGGCCGGGTCGCGGTCCCAGACGGTGCAGGTGATGCCGGCGCGCGCCAGGCGCCGCACCAGGTTGCCGCCCATGCGCCCAAGCCCGACCATGCCGATCTGCATCGCCCATCCTCCCCCGAATCAGCCGGCAGGATGGGCGGGGGATGCGGTCAGGACAAGCCGGCCGCAAAGCCCTCTCCCCCCGCTTCAGGGGGGAGAGAGTTCGTCAGGCCAGGCCGGCGGCAGCCTCGGCGCTCTTCGGCTTCACGGGGATCTTCAGGTAGCGCACCCCGTTCGCCTCCGCCTGCGGGAAGCGGCCAGCGCGGATGTTGACCTGGATCGAGGGCAGCAGCAGCGCCGGCGCCGCCAGCTTCGCGTCGCGGGCGGTGCGGAAGGCGACGAAATCCTCCTCCGTCTGGCCGTCCTTCACATGCGGGTTGCGGGCGCGCTGCTCGGCCACGGTGGATTGCCAGGCGAAGTGGTCCCGGCCCGGCGCCTTGTAGTCGTGGCACATCCACAGCCGCGTCTCCGGCGGCAGCGCCAGCAGGCGCTGGATGGACCGGTACAGCGTGCGCGCGTCGCCGCCCGGAAAATCGGCGCGGGCGGTGCCGTAGTCGTGCATGAACAGCGTGTCGCCGACGAAAATGTCGTCGCCGATCCGGTAGGCCGCGCAGGCCGGCGTGTGCCCCGGCACATGCATCACCTCGACCTTCAGCGCGCCGATCTGGAAGGTCTCGCCATCCTCGAACAGGTGGTCGAAATCGCCGCCGCCGGGCGCCATGTCCTCCAGCCCGAAGACCGGCCGGAAGATGGTCTGCACCTGCTTCACCCCGGACCCGATGCCGATCCGCGCGCCGCTATGCTGGCGGATCCAGGGTGCCGCGGTCAGGTGGTCGGCGTGGACATGGGTCTCCAGCACCCAGTCCAGCTTCAGCCCTTCCGCCTCCGCGGCCTCGAGCAGCTTCCGGGCGGAGGACATATCCGCCTCCCCGCTGCGGTTGTCCCAATCCAGCACCGGGTCCACCACCGCGCCGTGCTTCGTGGCGGGGTCCCAGACCAGGTAGGACACGGTGTTGGTCGGCTCGTCGAAGAAGGCGCGAATGGCGGCTGACATGGCTTGCTCCCAGACGCTTTCTCCGGAGCATAGCGCTCTCCCCCGTGCACATGTCAGCCCCGGCGATGCAGCGCCATCAACACGCGTTCAGGCGTCGCCGGCAGGTCCAGCGCCTCCACGCCGATCGCGTCCTTCAGCGCATTCGCCACGCTGATCGCCAGCAGCAGCGGCGGCTCGCCCACCGCCTTGGACCGGAAGATGGTGTCGGACCGCGCCGGCGCGCCTTCCAGCAGCCGCACGTTGAACACCGGCGGCACGTCGCGGGAGCCCGGGATCTTGTAGGTGGAGGGCCCCACCGTGCGCAGCCGGCCGCCCGCATCCCACCACAGCTCCTCGCAGGTCAGCCAGCCCATGCCCTGCACGAAGGCCCCCTCGATCTGGCCGCGATCCACTGACGGGTTCAGGCTGCGGCCGCAATCCTGCACGATGTCGGTGCGGAGGCACCGGTGCTCCCCGGTCAGCGTGTCCACCACCACCTCGGAGACGGCGGCGCCGTAGGAGAAGTAGAAGAACGGGTTGCCCCGCATCGCCTCACGGTCCCAGTGGATGTCCGGCGTGCGGTAGAACCCGGTCGAGGATAGCGAGACCCGCTCCAGGAAGCACAGCCGCGCCAGCTCGCCGAATTCGAGGAAGCGGTTGCCGCCGACATCGCCGGCCCAGACGCGATCCTCGGCGAACACCACGGCCTCCTGCGCGATGCCGAAGCGCGCGGCGGCGACCTGCGCCATGCGGTCGCGGATGGTGGTGGCGGCGTTGTGCGCCGCCCAGCCATTGAGGTCGCTGCCGGTGCTGGCCGCGGTCGGCGCGGTGTTCGGCACCTCCGCCGTGCTGGTCGCGGTGATGGCGATGCGGTCCATGCCGGTGCCGAACACATCCGCCACCACCTGCGCCACCTTGATGAACAGCCCCTGCCCCATCTCCGTGCCGCCATGGTTCAGCCGGATCGAGCCATCCGAATACACATGCACCAGCGCGCCGGCCTGGTTCAGGTGCATGATCCCGAAGGAGATGCCGAAGGCCAGCACCATCGAGCCCAGCCCGCGCCGCAGCGTCGGGTGGGAGGCATTGAAGGCGGCGATCTCGCCGCGCCGCCGGTCCCATTCTGAACTTTCCCGAGCTTCCGCCCAGACCCGGGCAATCAGGTCGCCCTCCAGCTTCTGGCCATAGGGCGTCGCATCCCCATTGCCCGGCGCGCCGGCAAAATTGCGCGCCCGCACCACCTCCGGCGGCAGGCCGCAGGCGGCGGCGACGCGGTGCACCACATCCTCCATCAGCAGCGCGCCCTGCGGCCCACCGAAGCCGCGGAAGGCGGTGTGGGAGACGGTGTTGGTACGCACGGCGCAGCCGGTGATCGCAACGGCCGGCACGTCGCAGCAGTTCAGCGCATGGGTGATGGCGCGGAACACCACGCCGCCGGACATGTCGAGCGACCAGCCGCCATCCGCCGCCAGCAGCGCCTCCAGCCCCAGGATGCGGCCCTGCGCGTCGAAGCCGGCGGTCCAGCGGTACAGGAACGGGTGGCGCTTGCCCGTCGCCACCATGTCCGCCCGCCGCGACAGCCGCAGCTTTACGGGTCGCCCGGTGGCGCGCGCGGCCAGCGCGGCGGCGGCGGCGACCCAGCTCGCATTGCTCTCCTTGCCGCCGAAGCCGCCGCCCATCCGGCGGCAGGTGACGGTGACGCGGTGGCACGCACCGCCGAGCACGCGGGCGACGATGTGCTGCGCCTCCGACGGGTGCTGGGTGGAGGACACCACGGCGATCTCGCCATCCTCCCCCGGCGTCGCGACGGCGATGTGGCCTTCCAGGTAGAAATGCTCCTGCCCGCCGGCGCGGAACTCCGCCTCCATCCGGCGCGGCGCCGCGGCGATGGCCGCTTCCGCATCGCCCTGGCGCATGGTCTGCGGCGCGACGACGTAGTGCTGGCGCTCCAGCGCCGCCTCGATCGACAGTACCGGCTCCAGCGGCGCGACCTCGGCCCGCACGGCGGCGGCCGCCAGCAGCGCGGCGTCACGGCTGGTGGCGACCACCATGGCCAGGGGCTGGCCGGCGAACTGCACCAGCGGATCGGCGAACAACGGCTCGCCGCGCCCGGCGGCGGCGATGTCGTTCTCGCCGGGGATATCACGCGGGCCGAGGATCGCGACGACACCCGGCATGGCGCGCGTCGCGGCGACATCCAGCGACGTGACCGTGCCATGCGCCACCGTGGACAGCACCAGTGCGGCGTGCAGCGTGCCGGCAGCCTCCGCCGTGTCATCGGCGAAGCGGGCCTCGCCGGTGGTGTGCTTCAGCGCGCTGTCATGGCGCAGCGCGGCGCCGGATTTGGCCAAGGCATTCACTGTGCCAACTCCGTCAGGCTCGCCGGCAGGCCCGGATGCCGGGTGCGGACCAGCAGGCGGCGCAGCAGGCCCTGCGCGACGAGCAGGCGGTATCCGGCGGTGCCGCGCCAATCCGACAGCGGCTGGATCTCGCCGGCCAGTTCCTCCGCCGCATCCGCGATGCTGCCGGCATCCAGCCGGTGGCCCAGCAGCGCCGCCTCCGCCCGCCGCGCCCGTAGCGCCATGGGGCCGACGCCGCCAAAGGCCAGCCGCGCCTCCGCCACCCGGTCGCCCGCCATGCGGATCAGGAAGGCGGCGCCGACGGTGGCGATGTCCTGGTCGTGCCGCTTGCTGACCTTCTCGCAGACGAAGATGTCCGCAGGTCCCGGCCGCGGCAGGGTGACGGAGACCACCACCTCATCCGCCGCCAGGTCCGCCTGGCGGTAGCCGAGCAGGAAATCCTGCACCGCCAGCCGCCGCCGCCCCCGCACCGAGGCCAGTTCCACCTCCGCCCCCAGCGCCAGCAGCGGCGGCAGCGCATCGCCGATGGGCGACGCCGTGCCGAGATTGCCGCCCAGCGTGCCCAGCCCGCGAATCTGCCGCGAGCCCAGCCGCGCCAGCAGCGAGGCCAGCGGCGCGAACCCTGTCTCCTGCCGCGCCAGCGCCAGCAGCCGTGCATAGGACACCGCCGCGCCGACCTCGATCGCCGCCGGCGTTGCGCGCATCGCGTGCAATTCCGGGACGTTCAGCAGGCAGATGACCGCGCCCGGTCGTTCGCGGTGGTCCGACACGCGCAGGCCGAGATCGGTGCCGCCGGCCAGCAGCCAGGCGTCCGGATGCGCCGCCCGCAGCGCCAGCAATTCCTCCAGCGTTGCCGGCAGGTGGAAGACCTGCCCCGGCGCCTCGAACCGCGCCGCGCCGGGCGCGGGCAACGCCGGCGGTGCCCCGGCGTCGTCGGCGAGCCCGTCGAAGACCTCCAGGATCGGCCGGTAGCCGGTGCAGCGGCACAAATTGCCGGCCAGCGCCTCATGCACCTCCCCGCCCTCTCGGGCATGCGCCCAGGCGGTCATGACGATGCCAGGCGTGCAGAAGCCGCATTGCGTGCCGTCGCTCTCGGCCATGGCGCGCTGGATCGGGTGCGGCGCGCCATCCGGCCCGCGCAGCCCCTCCACGGTGCGAATCGCGCGCCCATGAACCTGCCCCAGCAGGGTCAGGCAGGCATTGACCGGGGTGCGCGTGCCGTCCGCCTCCTCCAGCACCACGGTGCAGGCCCCGCAATCCCCCTCCGCGCAGCCTTCCTTGGTGCCGGTGAGGCCCGGACCGCCGGCCGCGCCACGCAGCCAGTCCAGCAGGGTGGTGGTGGGAGAGACCCCCGGCGGCAGCATTTGGGGCTGGCCGTTGAGGAGAAAGCCGATATCCGTCGCGATCATGCGCCCAGGATAAGCAAACTCCGGGCCCCGCGCCTATCAGCCAGTCGGGAACCCGATGAACACATAGCCGACCTGGCGGATGGTGATGATGCAGCGCTCGCCGAGTTCCGGTGCCAGCTTCTGGCGCAGGTGCAGCACGGCATTGTCCACCGCGCGGTCGCCCGGCCGCCAGTTGCGCCGGAACACCTGCTGCGTCAGCGCCTCCCGCGTCTGGACCTCGCCGGGCATGGCGGCGAGTGCGGCCATCAGGTCGAACTCGGCCCCGGTCAGCTCCAGCAGGCTGCCATCCGGCCGCACCAGGCGGCGTTCCACCGGCATCAGCCGCCAGCGGTCCCGCCGCGGCGCCGGCGGCGCGCCCGCGGGCCGCCGGATACGCGCGCGCAGCCGCGCCACCAGCTCCCGCCCCGAGACCGGCTTCACCAGGAAATCATCGGCGCCGAGTTCCAGCCCCAGCACCCGGTCCGTCTCCTCCCGGTTCCCGGTGACGACCAGGATGGGCGCGCTGGTCAGCGCGCGCAGCTCCGGCAGATGCGGCAGCGTGTCCACCGGGCCCAGCCGCTGGTCCAGGATGATGGCATCCAGCTGCTGCGTCTCGATGATGGTCAGCGCGGCCGTGTAGGAATTGGCGACGACGGTGCGCAGGCCGTAGCGCGCCAGGTAGGCCGCCATCTCGTCCGTCAGCTCGCGCTCGTCATCGGCCAGCAGCACGAGCGGGCCCTGCGGACGGGCCATACCCACCGGCTCCTCGGCCCGCGGCGCAGTTTCCGTGGCACCCGGGCGGGCGGCCACCGTCCGCAACGTCATGCCATGTCTCCCAAGCCGGCTTCTGTCTCCCAGGCTGGAGACGCGCGACGACAAAGACATCTAGCGGAGGACGCAGGATGACGTCGAGCGCAGTTTGTCGTCGTTCCGAGTGATTTCCCTAACAATCGGGACAACACGGCGACGCGTTAACCTTTCATTCATTGGGCCGCTTCCACGGGGCGGCCCGGACCTCCGGCCTCCGCCTCGTTCCCGGAACGAGACCAGCGAGACAGAGCCGCACCATGAACATCCAGGCAGGCCACGGCAGCGTAGTTCGATCGCTCCTCACGGGGACGCCCGCATTGGGGGCGCCCGCGCTCGCCCTGCGCCCCGCCCGGCAGATCGTCCAGGCCACCGCATCGGACCTTTCGGTGCTGCTGGTCGACGACGAGGGCGAGGTGCTGGCGGAACTGGTGGCGAACCTCAGCCGCCGCGGCCTGAACGTGCTGCCGAGCGAATCGGCGGAGGCCGCGCTGGCGGTGCTGCGCCGGCGGCCGGAGATCGCGACCCTGGTCAGCGACATCCGCATGCCCGGCATGGATGGGCTCGCCCTGGCGGAAGCGGCGCTCCGCGGCCGGGCCGAGGCGCAGGCGCTGGAGGTGGTGCTGATCACCGGCTACGCCTCGGCCGCGCAGGGCATGGCGGCGGCGCGCATCGGCGCCTTCGGCATGCTGCACAAGCCGATGCGCGGCGCCGAACTGGCACGGATGGTGCAGGACGCCCTGGCCCGCGCCGCGCTGCGCCGTGGCATCCTCGGCAATGCCATCCCGGCCGCCTGGACGCGCCGGCCGACCTCCGCCGCGGCCCTGGCGCCGATCCCGGCGCCGCCGCCGCGCTTCGCCCGCGCCCCCTCCCGCCGCGCCGGGCCTGCGCCCGCCGCTCCGGCCGCCGCGACCTCGGCCGATCCCGCCAGCGCGGCGGAGGCCCTGCTGCACGCCCTGGCGCAGCGGGTGGATGCCGCGGGCAACGGCGTGGAGGCGGTGGCGCAGGACCTGCGCGGCCCGCTCGGGGACCTGCTGCGCGCCATCCCGCGCACGAATGGCGGCGGCGTCCCGACCCAGGCCGCGGGCCTGCTGGCCCTGCTCGACGAGTTGATGGACCTGGCCGAGCTGGAGGACGGCACGGCGCAGCCGCAGCGCACGCCGATCTCGGCGCATGGGCTGCTCGGGCTGGTCTCGTCCGGCCTCGGTGGCCTCGGGCTGCGGTGCGGCCGGCGCCTCATCCTGCAGCCGGATGCCGATCCGGCCTTCAACCTCGACGGACCTCGGCTGGTGCGCGCCATGGCGCTGCTGGCCGCGCTGACGCTCGGCCAGCAGCCCGTCCCGGCGAAGGCCTCCGGCAGCCAGCCTGCGCTGCCCGCCGGCGCGGCGGAGCTTTCGGTGGATGCCGGCGCCGGCCAGGCGCGGCTCGACCTGGTGATCCGCCCGAGCGCCCAGACGCTGCGTCGCCCGGAGGTGGCGGAGACCGAGCAGCGCCTCCGGATCGCGATCGCCCGCCGCCTGGTCGCGCTCCAGGGCGGCCGGCTGGATGTCTGGACCCTGCCCGACCGCGGCCTGCGCGCCCGCCTGCTGCTGCGCAGCGCCTGAGCCACCCCCACACCCACCGCCGATCCCCACCGAACGTGCCCAACCGGCCGCCCGCCCGCCTGCCCCAGGCGGCCCTGATGGAGACTGCTCGATGCTCGCCGAATCCCTGCTCCGGTCCGAACCGCGGTCGCGCACCAACCCATATGGCGCGCCGGTGGAGCCCACCGCGCCGCTGGCCTCCGCCACGCGCCGGCGCCTGGTCGGCGGCATGAGCGCGATGCTCGCCCTGCTGCCGGCGGGCAGTGCCGCCCGCAACCCGCAGCCGGCCGCGCCCAGCGTGCCGATGCGCGCGGTGCAGGATTCGGGCTCCGAATGGCGCGCCTTCCAGGCCCGCTTCGTCACCGCGGAGGGGCGCGTGGTCGATACCGGCAATGCCGGCATCTCGCACAGCGAGGGCCAGGGCTACGGCATGCTGTTCGCGGAATCCTTCGGCGACCGCCAGGCCTTCGAGCGCATCCATCGCTGGACCCGCACCCGGCTGCGCCGCACCGATGGCCTGCATGCCTGGCGCTTCATCCCCACCGCCGCCACCCCTGTGGCGGACCGCAACAACGCCACCGACGGCGACCTCTACATCGCCTGGGCGCTGCTGCGCGCCGCCGATCGCTGGCAGGTGCCGGCCTGGCGGCGGGAGGCACAGGCGATGGCGCAGGTGATCCTGCGCGAGCTGGTGGTGGAGGTGGATGGCCGCACCGTGCTGCTGCCGGGTGCCTTCGGCTTCGAACATGCCGACCGCGTGGTGACCAACCCGTCCTACTACGCCTTCCCCGCACTGCGTGCCCTGGCCCGTGCCATGCCGGATCGCGCCTGGGGACGCCTGATCGACGACGGGGTCGAGATGCTGCGCGGCATGCGCTACGGCCGCTGGGGCCTGCCGGCCGACTGGGTGGAGATCGGCCGTGGCCGCCAGGCCGGCATCGTGCAGCCCGCCGCCGGCTGGCCGGCCCGCTTTTCCTTCGACGCGGTGCGGGTGCCGCTGCACCTGGCCTGGGCGGGGATGACCTCGGAACCGGCGCTCCGCGCCGCCACCCGGTTCTGGAACGACCCCAACATGGCCGCGCGCCCGGCCTGGACGGACCTGCGCAACGGCCAGCTTTCCCCCTACATCGCGCCCGCCGGCATCGAGGCGGTGGCGGAGGTGATCACCGCCGCGGAGGTCAACGGCCGGGTGGCACGCCCGCTGCCCGGCATCGCCCGCAGCCCGGACTACTACTCCGCCGCCCTGTCCCTGCTGTCCCGCATCGCGCAGCAGGAAAACCCGCGCAACGCGATGGCCGGCGTCGCCGACCCGCACGCGGCGCCGGCGTGATCAACAAGGGGCGTGAGGTGCCTCAGTAGATATCCGGCTCCGGCGTGGGCGCCCCCGCCTCCAGGAAGCGCAGGTCGCAGCCCTCATCCGCCTGGCTGACCTGGTCCAGGTGCAGCGCGGTCCAGCCGCGGGCGTAGCGGGTCGCCGGCTTCACCCAGGCGTCGCGGCGCCGTTCCATCTCCGCCGGTTCCACCAGCAGGTCCAGCGTCCGGTTCGGCACGTCGAGCCTAATCAGGTCGCCATCCCGCACCAGCGCCAGCGGCCCGCCGACATGGCTCTCGGGCGCCACATGCAGCACGCAGGTGCCGTAGCTGGTGCCGGACATCCGCGCATCCGACAGCCGCACCATGTCCCGCACCCCCTGCTTCAGCAGCTTCTGCGGAATCGGCATCATGCCCCATTCCGGCATGCCCGGGCCGCCCTGCGGGCCGGAGGAGCGCAGCACCAGCACGCTGTCGGCCGTCACCTCCAGATCCGGGTCGTCCAGGCGCTTCTTGAGGTCCGCATAGGTGTCGAACACCACCGCCGGCCCGGTATGGACCAGCAGCCTGGGGTCGGCCGCGCTGGTCTTGATGACGGCACCGCGCGGCGCCAGCGAACCCTTCAGCACCGCGAGCCCGCCTTCGGCCTGCAACGGGCGGTCCAGCGGGCGGATGATCTCCTCGTTGAAAACATCCGCATCCGCGATGTCCTCGCCCAGCGTCGCGCCGGATACCGTCCTCGCGGACAGGTCCAGGTGCGGCGACAGCCGGTTCAGGAAGGCGCGCGAACCGCCGGCGAAGAAGAAATCCGCCATCAGGTAGGTATCGCCATTCGGCCGCAGGTTGGCGATCAGCGGCACCCGGCGGCTGATCGCGTCGAATCGCTCGAGGTCCAGCTCCAGCCCGGCGCGGCGCGCCATGGCGATGATGTGGACGATGGCATTGGTGGACCCGCCGAAGGCCATGGTCGCCGCCACGGCATTGTCGATGCTGCCCTGGGTGAGCAGCGCGGCCGGGGTCTGGTCGGTCCACACCATCTCGACGATGCGCTTGCCCGATTCGGTCGCCATCCGGGGATGCGCGCTGTCCGCGGCGGGGATGGAACTCGCACCCGGCAGGGTCAGGCCCATCGCCTCCACGGCCAGCATCATGGTGGCGGCGGTGCCGGCGGTCATGCAGGTGCCGAAGGACCGGGCCATGCCGCCCTCCATGTCCTTCCACTGCGCCTGGCTGATCGTGCCCGCCCGCAGCTCCGCGTGGTACTTCCAGGCATCCGAGCCCGACCCCAGCGATTTTCCGCGCCAGTTGCCGCTGTTCATCGGCCCGGCGGGGACGAAAATGAAGGGCAGGCCTGCGGACAGCGCGCCCATCACCAGGCCGGGCGGGGTCTTGTCGCAGCCACCCAGCAGCACCAGCCCGTCGCAGGGCTGGCTGCGGGCGAGTTCTTCCGTCTCCATCGCCAGCAGGTTGCGGTACAGCATGCTGGTCGGCTTCATGTACTGCTCGGTCACCGGATGCGCCGGCAGTTCCACCGGGAAGCCGCCGGCCTGCCAGACGCCGCGCTTCACCTCCTCCGCCCGGGTGCGGAAGTGGAAATGGCAGGGGCTGAGCTCCGACCAGGTGTTGACGATGCCAATCACCGGCTTGCCGCGGAAATCGCTTTCGGAAAAGCCCATCTGCAACATGCGGGACCGGTGCCCGAAGGCACGCAGATCCTCGGCGCCGAACCAGCGATGGCTGCGCAGGTCTTCCGGCTTCCGGCGAGTGTCGGCCATGGCCGCGTTCCTTCCCATTGAGGCGCCCAGCCTGCCATCGGCCGGGCAGCCCGACCACCCCGGCGGCCGCCCGGCGGGGTGGCGCCTTGACCCGGACGGCGCCGCCCCACAGGCTGATCCGCAACGAAACCCGGCCCCTCCCGGCCCGGAGACATGATGGCCCTGCTGCTGCCCCGCCGCCCGTTGCGCGCCCTGTTCATCCACCAGAACTTTCCCGGCCAGTGGGCCCACCTGGCGCCGGCGCTGGCGCAGCGCGCGGGTGTGAAGGTCTGGGCGATCGGCGAGAAGCCCGGCCATGCCGCCCCCGGCGTCGAATACCTGTCCTATGGCGCGCCGAAGGGCGCCGGGGAGGCGACGCACCGCTACCTCCGCTCGCTGGAGGCTGCGACGCGGCGTGGGCAGCATCTGGCGAACCGGCTGGTCCAGCTGCGCGACAAGGGCATGCGGCCGGACATCATCGTCTGCCACCCCGGCTGGGGCGAGGGCCTGTTCCTGAAGGACGTCTTCCCGCAGGCGCGGACGTTGTTCTACTGGGAGTTCTACTACAATTCCGTGGGCCAGGACCTCGGCTTCGATCCCTCGCAGGCGGTCGGCCTCGACGATGCCGCGCGCATCCGGATGCTGAACGCGACGCAGCTCGTCTCGCTGCAAGCCGCCGACTGGGGCCTCAGCCCGACCCGCTGGCAATGGAGCCGCTACCCGGACTGGGCGCGCCGCCGCATCACCTGCCTGCACGAGGGGGTGGACACCCAGCGCTGCGTGCCGGACCCGCATTCCGTCTTCACCACCCCGCAGGGCCGCCGCTTCGACCGTGGCGATGAAGTGATCTCCTACGTCGCGCGCAACCTGGAGCCCTATCGCGGCTTTCCCACGATGATGCGCGCCCTGCCGCGGCTGCAACGCGAGCGCCCGAACCTGCACACCGTCATCGTCGGCGGCGACGACGTCTCCTACGGCAAGAAGCCGGAGGGCGCGGAGAACTGGAAGGCGAAGCTGCTGGCCGAACTCGGCACCGAACTGGACCCGTCCCGCATCCACTTCACCGGCCGCGTGCCGCATGACGAGCTGCACAACCTGTTCCGGATCACCCGGGCGCACATCTACCTGACCTATCCCTTCGTGCTGTCCTGGTCGATGCTGGAGGCGATGGCCTGTGGCGCCCTCGTCATCGGCTCCGACACCGCGCCAGTGACGGAGGTGATCGAGCACGGCCGCAACGGCCTGCTGGTGCCGTTCTTCGAACCGGATGCCCTGGCACGCCAGGTGCTGGCGGTGCTGGCCGACCCCGGCGGCCATGCCGCCCTGGCAGCGACGGCGCGCGCCGACATCATCGCCCGCTACGACCTTCGCACCCGATGCCTGCCGCGCCAGCTCGACCTGGTGGAGAAGCTGGCGGCAGGCGGGGAGCCGGAGGCGGAGCCGCTCGCGGTCTAGTGCACTTTGCCCGGGCCCCGGCCTGCACTAAGGAAGCCCGCACTGCGCCATCGCCCTCGGAGAACACTGCATGCCGGATCGGGTCGCCCCGTTCCCCACCCGACGCGCCGGAAACGTCGAGTCCCAGTCCCTGCCGATCGAGGGCCCGCTGCTGGTCTCCGTGCGGCGCTTCGCCGATGCCCGCGGCGCCTTCGTCGAGACCTATTCGCGCCGCGACTTCGCTTCGGTCGGCATTCCGGATGAATTCGTGCAGGATAATCAATCCGTCTCCGTTCATGTCGGCACCGTACGCGGCCTGCATTTCCAGACGCCCCCGCACGCCCAGGGCAAGCTCGTGCGCGTCCTGCGCGGGCGCATCCTCGACGTCGCGGTCGATCTGCGCCGCGCCTCGCCGACCTTCGGCCAGCATGTCGCGGCCGAACTGTCCGGCGAGAACGGGCTGATGCTCTGGGTGCCGCCGGGCTTCGCGCATGGATTCATCACGCGGGAGCCGGAGACCGAGGTCGCCTACAAGGTCACCGCCCTCTACGCGCCGGAGTGCGACCGGTCACTGGCCTGGGACGACCCGGCGCTCGGCATCGACTGGGGCTTCGACCCGGCCGCCGCGACGCTGTCCGACAAGGACCGACGCGCGCCGCGCCTCGCCGATCTCGGGCCGGCCTTCTGATGCGCGTCCTGGTCGCGGGCCGCGAGGGCCAGGTGGCGCGGGCGCTGGTGCGCCGGCTCGCGGGACATGAGGTCACGGCACTGGAACCGCCGGAGCTGGATTTGACGGACGATGCCTCCGTCGCCGCTGCCATGAAGGCGGCGCGCCCGGACCTCGTCGTCAACGCCGCCGCCTACACCGCGGTCGACCGCGCCGAGGACCAGGAGGCGCTGGCCTTCGCGGTGAACTGCGCCGGCGCCGCGCGGCTGGCCGCCGCCGCCGCCGCCCACGGCGCGCCCTTCGTGCATTTCTCCACCGACTACGTCTTCGACGGCCGCAAGGGCGCGCCCTACCTGGAAACGGACAGCCCCTCCCCGCTCGGCGTCTATGGCCGCAGCAAGGAGGAAGGCGAGCGTGCGGTGCTGGCCGCAAATCCGCGCAGCGTGGTGCTGCGGACCGCCTGGGTGTGCAGCCCGGACGGCGCGAACTTCGTGAAGACCATGCTGCGCCTGGCGGCGGAGCGCGACGAGCTGCGCGTGGTCGCCGACCAGCACGGCGCGCCGACCTTCGCCGCCGACCTGGCCGAGGCGGTGGCCCACATGGCGCCGCGGCTGCTGGCGGCACCGGCGGGCGATGCCGCCCATGGCCTGTTCCACTTGACCGGCGCGCCGCACACCACCTGGCACGGCTTCGCCGAGGCGATCGTGGCCGAGGCGGCGCGGCGCGGCCACAAGCGGCCCCGCGTCACCGCCATCACCACCGCGGATTTCCCGACCCGCGCCGTGCGTCCGCCCGATGGCCGTCTGGACTGCAGCCGCATCGGCGCCGTGCATGGCATCGCCCCGGCGGATTGGCGGCAATCCTTGGCCACCTGCCTCGACACGCTGGTCGGGCCGGCGTCTTGATATCCCCACACGATCTGGAGACTACGGCATGAAGGGCATCGTCCTGGCGGGCGGCTCGGGCACGCGGCTGCATCCGGCGACCCTCGCCGTCTCGAAGCAGCTGCTGCCGGTGTTCGACAAGCCGATGGTCTACTACCCGCTGTCGGTGCTGATGCTGGCCGGCATCCGCGAGATCATGATCATCTCGACGCCGCACGACCTGCCGCTGTTCCGCCGCCTGCTGGGCGATGGCGAACGCTGGGGCCTGAAGCTGGAATATGCCGAGCAGGACAAGCCGCGCGGCATCGCCCATGCCTTCGTCCTGGCCGATGAATTCCTCGGGGGCGAGCCCTGCGCGCTGGTGCTCGGCGACAATCTGTTCCACGGGCACGACCTGGAGGAACGGATGAAGGAGGCGCAGGCCAACGCCACCGGAAGCGGCGCCACCGTCTTCGCCTACCGCGTCGCCGACCCGCACCGCTACGGCGTGGTGGAGTTCGACGGCCAGAGCCGCGCGCTGACCATCGAGGAGAAGCCGACCCTGCCGCGCTCCGACTGGGCGGTGACCGGGCTCTATTTCTACGACGGCCGCGCCGCGGCGCTGTCCAAGGCGCTGGAACCCTCGCCGCGTGGCGAGCTGGAGATCACCGACCTCAACCGGGTCTACCTGGACGAGGGCTCGCTGCGGGTGGTCCGGCTCGGGCGCGGCTATGCCTGGCTGGATACCGGCACGCATGACAGCCTGCTGGAGGCCGGTGAATTCGTCCGCGCCATCGAAAAGCGCACCGGGCAGAAGGTCGCAGCGCCGGAGGAAATCGCCTGGCGGATGGGCTTCATCGATGGCGACCAGCTCCGCGCCCTCGCCGCGCCGCTGCGCAACAGCGGCTACGGCACCTACCTCGAAGGCCTGCTGACGCGCGAAGACCCCTGATCGCGCGACTTGCGCCCGGCGCGATTTGAGCCGGGCGTTTTTTACACTAACCTTCGCGGCGTGATCCGCCGCACCTCCCCGGCCCGTTCCGGCCCCCGCGCATGAACGCGGCCCTTGATCCGCGCGCGGTGCAGGTGATCCGCGGCTGCGTCGAGGCGATTGCCCCGGGGGAGATTTCCGGCTGGGCCTTCGAGCCGGGCGAGGCACGTCACCGCGTCCTGGTGGAACTGCGCCTGGACGGCGGCATCCTCGCCGTCGCGCCGGCCGACCGCCCGCGCGGCGACCTGATGCAGGCCGGCATCGGCGATGGCGCCCACGGCTTCCGCTTCGCTCTGCAACCGGCCTGGGCCGCGCGCCTGCCCGACCTCCAGGTGGTTGCCCGCGCCGCGTCCGGCGGCGCCGTGCTGCTGCAACCGCTACGACGCGCCGAGCCGCCGCATCCGCAGGTCGTCCAGGCCATCAACCAGCTCGTGCAGGGCCAGCGGGCGCTGGAGGCGCGGCTTCAGGCGGTGGTCCCCGCCGAGGTCGAGGCGGCCCCCGATACCGAACAGCGGCTGGCAGTCCTGGAAGCCTGGATGGCGCGGCTGGACGACCGCCTCGCCCGGTTGCCAGCCCCGCCCCCGGCGGCGCCGCGCGGGCCGGATGCCTGGCAGGTGGCGCTGGGAACGCTGCTGGCGCTGGTCAGCCTCGGCGCGCTGATCGGCTTCGCGCTGCTGCTGGCACTGTGATGGCCGCGCCCCCGGACCCCCTTGCCGAAAGCCCGGCGCTGCTGGCGCGCGCGGAGATCCTGGCCGCGGCGCGCTTCGCCCTGGCGCTGGGGCTGGCGATCAGCCTGGCCGGCTTCGGCGTCATCGCGGCCAAGCTGGCGATCTGGCAGTTGGTGCTGCCGACCGGCAATGGCTGGACCCTGGCCGGACTTGCCATCGCCCTCGGCCTCGTCGTCGCGCTGCTGCTGGGGCTGGAGCATCTCCGCGCGCTCGGCCTGATCGCCGTCTCCCACCGCCTGGCGCGGCGCCTGGCCGGGCCGGTGGTGCGGGCGGCGGCGCGGCAGGACCCCGGCGCGGATCGCGCGGCGGGCCAGGCGCTGCGGGATGTGGAGTCGCTGCGGCGCGCCGTCACCGGGCCGCTGCTGGCGGGCCTCGCCGATGCGCTGCTGGCGCCGGTCCTGGTCCTGCTGCTGCTGGTCTTCCACTGGGCCTTCGCCACCTGGGCCCTGGCCTGCTGCACCGTCGCGGCTCTGCTGAGCCTGCTCGGCGAACGCCTGACCCGGCGTGGCCTGGTCGAGGCCGAGGCGGCGCAGGCGCGCCTCGCCGCCCAGGTCGCCGACGGGCTGCGCTGCGCCGAGGCGGTGGCGGCGATGGGCATGGGCGACCGCCTCGTCGCCGGCTGGCAGGCCGGGTCGGCGCCCGCCGAGGCCGCGCAGCGCCGGGCGCGAACCCTCGCCCGGCGCATCGCGGCCGGCCTCGGCAGCCTGCAGGCGCTCGGCGCCGGGGGCGCGCTGGTGGTCGGCGCGCTGCTGCTGGCGCTGGATGTGCCGGTCGGATTCGGCATGGTGCTGGCGATGCTGGTCACCGGGCAGGCCGTCGCCCCCTTCGCCCGCCTCGGCGCCGCGCTGCACGAAGCCGGCGCGGCGCGCGCGGCCTGGCTGCGGCTCGGGGCGCTCGGCGCGGCCGAGGCCACCCCCACCCTGGCCTACCCCTGCCGGACCCCACGCCTGGTGCTGGACCGGGTCAGCTTCGCCCATCCCGGCGCCGCGCGTGCCTTGCTGCGCGACGTGGTGCTGGAGGTTTCCCCCGGCGAGATCGTCGCGCTGGCCGGCGCCGCCGGGTCCGGCAAGACCACGCTGCTGCGCATCGCGCTCGGCATGGTCCGCCCCTCGGCCGGCATCTGCACCCTCGATGGCCATGCCACCGCGCAATGGGCGCGCACTGGCCTCGCCCGCCATGCCGGCTACCTGCCGCAGGACCCGCTGCTGACGGACGGCACGGTGGCCGAGGCGATCGCGCGGCTCGAGGAGCCGGACCTGCCCGCCGTGCTGCGCGCGGCGCGGCTGGCGGAGGCGCATGCGATGGTAGCCTCCCTGCCGCAGGGCTACGCCACCCCCGTCGGCACCCAATTCTCCGCCGGCCAGCGGCAGCGCATTGCCCTGGCGCGGGCGCTGTACCGCGACCCCGGCCTGCTGGTGCTGGACGAGCCCTCCGCCTTCCTCGAGGCGGAGGGCGAGGCCGGGCTGGTGCGAATGCTGCGTGAGGTGGCCTCTCGCGGCACCGCCGTTCTGCTGACCTCGCACCGCCCGGCGCTGCTTTCGGCGGCGGATCGCGTGGTGGTGCTGCGGGCCGGCCAGCTCCTGGCCACCGAACGCCGCCGTGCCCTGGCCGCGCCGGCATGAGCGCCACCCGCGCCCTGCCTCCCGGCATCCCGCGCCAGGCGGCGGGCCTCGCGCTCGCGCTGTCCGTCGCGCGGCAGGTGGCGCTGCTCGGCCTGCCGCTGCTGACCATGCATGTCTTCGACGGCGTGGTGGAAGGCCGCAACCTCGACACGCTGGCGGTGCTGTCGCTGGCCTTCCTCGTGGCCCTGGCGCTGGCCGCCGCGCTGCGCGTGCTGCGCGGCGCGCTGGTCTCGGCCCTGGCGGATGCGGTGCTGGACCGGGCGGCGCCCGCGACGCTCCACGCGGTGCTGCGTAGTGCGGTGGCGGGCGGCAGCACACCGGGCCTCGCGGCGCTGCGCGACCTCGCCACGCTGCGGCGCTTCCTGGCCGGCGAAACGCCGGCGGACCTGCTGGACCTCGCCGCCGTGCCCGTGGCGCTGACGGTCCTGGCCTTGCTGCACCCGGTCCATGCATTGGTGGTCGGCCTCGGCTGCATCGTGCTGGCGCTGCTCGGCCTGGCGCTGGACCGCACCACGCGCGGCCCGGTGCAGGACGCCGAGGCAGGCCGCCAGCATCACGCCGCCACGTTGCAGGACCGGCTGCGGCAGGCGGACCTTCTGCGCGGGCTTGGCATGCTCGATGCCGTCACGCGGCGCTGGCAGGCGGCGCAGCCGACGCTGCTGGAGGATAGCGACCGCGCCGAGACCCGAGCCCGGGCGCTGCGCGGACTCATGGCCCTGACCGCGCACCTCACCCAGGGCGCCGTGGTGGTGGCCGGCGTGCTGCTGGCCCTGGCGGACCGGGCCTCCCCCGGCAGCGTCATCGCCGCGATGCTGCTGGCCGGCATGGCGACCCAGCCGGTCGCGCGGCTGGCCGCGGCCTGGCAGGACTGGGCGCTGGCGGCGCTCGCCTGGCGCCGGCTGGACGAGCTGCGCGCCGATCATGCAGCCCCGGCGCCACGGCCCGCCGACCGTGCCGCGCCGCCCGGCCTGGTGCTGCGCGACCTGCGCTGGACGCCGCCGGGCGGGGCCGCGCCGGTGCTTGGCGGCATCTCGCTGCATGTGCCCCCTGGCACGCTGACCCTGGTGGTCGGCGCGAACGGTGCCGGCAAATCGAGCCTGCTGCGGCTCGCCCTCGGCCTCGCGATGCCGGATGCCGGGCGGGTGCTGCTGGATGGCGAGCCCGTCTTCCAGGGGCACATCGGCTACCTGCCGCAGGATGTGCAACTGACCGAGGGCAGCGTCGCCCGCGCCATCGCCCGCTGCGGGCCGGAGGACATGGACCAGGTGGTGGACGCCGCGCGGCTGGCCGGGGCGCACGAGCTGATCGGTCGCCTGCCGCAGGGCTACGCCACACCCGTGGAAATCCTGTCCGCCGGCCAGCGCCGCCTCGTCGGCCTCGCCCGCGCCCTGCATGGCGGCCCGGCCCTGCTGGCCCTCGACGAACCGGAGGCGGGTCTCGACAAGGCGGCGCGGGAGGGGGTGCGGGACGCGGTGCTGGCGGCGCGGGACGATGGCGCCTGCTGCCTCGTCATCAGCCACGATGTTTCCCTGTGGGACGGCCATGTCGACCAGCTCCTGCTGCTGGCGCCGGGCGGCCTGTGGCGCGTGCAAGGACCCTCGGCGTGACCCGATTTGCAACGGGACGGATCGCGACCCGCAGGCCGGATGCCGCCCCGGCGCCACGCAGCATCGCGCTGCATTTCGACAAGGCCGAACCGCCGACGCCCGACCTGCGCCGCACCATGCGCGCCGCCTGGCTGCTGCTGGCGCTGGGCTTCGGCGGCACGCTGGCCTGGGCCGCGATCACGCCGATCGAGCGCGCCGTGCTCGCCCGCGGATCGCTGGTGGCGGAAGGCCGGCGCAAATCCATCATGCTGGCGGAGCCCGGCATCCTGCAGGATTTGCTGGTGCGCGAAGGCCAGCGCGTCCAGGCCGGGGAGGTGTTGCTCCGCCTGGACCCCACCAATGCCGAGGCCACCGCCGTGCAGGCCCGCGCCCTGGCCCGCACGCTGGCCGCCCGCACCGCCCGGCTGCGCGCCGAACAGCAGGACTCCCGCCAATTCGAAATCCCCCCCGGCATCCGCCAGGCAGCCGCCACCGACCCGGCGCTTGCCGCGATCCTGATGGCGGAGACGCGCCTGTTCCAGGCGCGCTGGCAGGCCTTCGAAAGCAACCAGCGGGTCTATGAACGCCGCGCCGCCGTGCCGCGCGAACAGCTTCTGGCCGCCGGCGCCCAGCGCGCCGCCGCCGCCGCGCGCCAGGCCTCCGTCCGCGCCGACCTCGCCGGGCTGCGGCCCCTGGCCCAGCAGGGCTTCGCCCGGATGCGGGAGGTGCGGGAGCTGGAGCGGCTGGAGGCGCAGGCGCGCGGCGACATGGGCCTGCACGCGGCGCAGGAGGCGCAGTTCCGCCAATCCATCGCCCAGGCCGAGGCCGAACTGGCCACCCTGCGCCGGACCCGCGCGCAGGAGATCGCCGGCGAATTGCAGGCGGCGCAGCAACAGGCGCTGGAGGCGGAACAGCGCCTGCTGGCCGCCGAGAACGCCCGGACGCGGCGCGACCTGGTGGCCCCGGAGGCCGGGATCGTCACCGATATCCGCTTCGTCACCCCCGGCAGCAGCATCACGGAGGGCCAGCCGGTGCTCGACCTGGTGCCGATCGGCGACCGGCTGGTGGTGGAGGCGCGAATCGCCCCGAACGATGTGGAACAGGTGCAGCCCGGCCAGCGCGTGAACATCCGCCTGACCGCGCTGCGCCAGCGCACCACGCCGCTGCTGTCAGGCCACCTCAC
Organism: Falsiroseomonas sp. E2-1-a20; assembly: GCF_051433195.1. Classification (NCBI taxonomy): domain Bacteria; kingdom Pseudomonadati; phylum Pseudomonadota; class Alphaproteobacteria; order Acetobacterales; family Roseomonadaceae; genus Falsiroseomonas; species Falsiroseomonas sp. E2-1-a20. The sequence continues at coordinate 111,111 of NZ_JBHMFT010000009.1, forward strand.
CTACGTCTCCGCCGACCGGCAGGCGGACGCGCAGGGCCAGCCCTTCTTCCTGGCCCGCGCCGAGATCAACCCCGGCGAATTGTCCCGGATCGACGGGCTGCGGCTGACGCCGGGCATGCCGACGGAGGTGTTCGTGCTGGGGGAAACGCGCAGCGCCCTGGCCTACCTGGTCTCGCCGATCCGGGACTCGCTGCGGCGGGCGTTGCGGGATTAGATGCGGGCATGGACTCGCAGATGAACGACGACCGCCGCATCGCCATCATCGGCGCCGGGCCGGTGGGGCTGGTGCTGGCGCTGAAGCTCGCGACGCTGGGCCTGCCGAGCCTGGTGCTGGAGGCCGGGGACGACATCTCGGAGGAACTGCGAGCCTCCACCTTCCACCCGCCCTCGCTCGACATGCTCGATGCGCTGGGTGTCGCCGCCCCGCTGATAGCCCAGGGTCTGGTCACGCCGCACTGGCAGATCCGGCGGCACGAGGATGGCGCGCGCGCGGTGTTCGACCTCGGCGTGCTGAAGGGCGACACGGCGCACCCCTACCGCCTGCAGGCGGAGCAGTGGAAGCTGTCCCGCCTCATCCTGGCGAAGCTGGCGGCCGAACACGCGGATACGGTGCAGATCCGCTTCGGCTGCCAGGTGGACACGGTGGTGCACGGGGCGGACCACGTGGCGCTGTCCGGCACCGGCTTCGAGCCCTTGGAGGCGCCCTACGCCATCGGCTGCGACGGCGCGCGCAGCATCATCCGCCGCGCCATGGGCCTGGATTTCACAGGCGACACCTATCCCGAGACCACCATCCTCGCCACCACCTCCTTCCCCTTCCACGAGGTGTTCGAGGGGCTGTCGAACGTCAACTACATCTGGACCCGGCACCCGGCCTTCTCCGGCACCTTCTCCCTGCTGCGGGTGCCGGGGCTTTGGCGCGCCTCGCTGCACACCGCGCCGGGCGAATCGGTGGACCAGGCGCTGGAGCCCGCGGCGATCGAGCGGAAGCTCCAGGCGATCCATCCCAAGGGCACGCCATACGAGGTGCCGGACCTGCGCCCCTACCGCATCCACCAGCGGATCGTGGAGACCTACCGCATCGGCCGCCTGCTGCTGGCCGGCGACGCCGCGCACCTGAACTCGCCCTCCGGCGGCATGGGCATGAATGGCGGCATCCACGACGCGGTGGAACTGGCCGAGACCCTGGCGCCGGTCTGGCGCGGGGAGGCGGAGGACGCGCTGCTCGACCGCTATACCCGCCGCAGGCAACCCATCGCCGCCCGGGAAATCATCGCCCAGGCCGACCGCAACCGCGCCCGGATGCGGGAGACGGACCCGGCCCGGCGGGCCGAATTGCTGGCGGAATTGCAGGCCACGGCGGGTGATCCGGCCCGGTGCCGGGAGCATCTGCTGCGGTCTTCGATGATCTCCGGGCTGCGCGCCGCCTCGCGGATCACGTGACCGCGCCAGCCCCTTCACCGATCTGACATAAATCTGTAAAAACCCCGCAACGCAGGCCGTCTAGAGCCCGCCGGCACCCAAACGGGAGAAGAGACCCATGTTCCGCCGCAGCATCATGGCGGGCGCCGTTGCGCTCGCGAGCCTGGCCGGGGCCCCGGCCCAGGCGCAGCAACCGACCGAGATCCAGTTCTGGCACGGCCTGTCGCAGCCGCTCGGCGGCCTGCTGGAGAACCTGGTCAAGGGCTTCAACGACAGCCAGACCCAGTACCGCGTGGTGCCGACCTTCCGCGGCAGCTACCCGGAGACGATGGTCGCCGCCATCGCCGCCTTCCGCGCGGGCCAGGCGCCGCACCTGGTGCAGATGTTCGAAGTCGGCACCGGCACCATGATCAATGCCGGCCGCGCCATCATCCCGACGCATGAGCTGCTGTCGCAGGCCGGCGTCAACATCAACTTCGACGACTTCCTGCCCGGCGTGCGCGGCTACTACGCCGCCGCCGATGGCCGCCAGATGGCGATGCCGTTCAACAGCAGCACGGCGATCGTCTACTACAACAAGGACGCCTTCCGCCGCGCCAACCTGAACCCCGACCAGTTCCCGACCACCTGGGAAGGCGTGGGCCAAGCACTGCAGGCGCTCAAGGCCTCCGGCCACGCCTGCCCGATGTCCACCGCCTGGCCGACCTGGCTGCACATCGAGCAGTTCAGCGCCATCCACAACATCCCGCTGGCGACGCAGGGCAACGGCTTCGGCGGCGCCAATGCCGAACTCCGCGTCAACAACCCGCTGATGCTGCGCCACCTGACCAACCTGGTGAACTGGCAGAAGGAAGGCCTGTTCCGCTGGGGCGGCCGCGACAATGCCGGCGAGCCGCTGTTCCCGGGTGGCGAATGCGCCATCATGATGACCTCCTCCGGCTTCCGCGCCCGCGTGCAGCGGGAGGCGCGCTTCGACTGGGGGGTTGCCATGCTGCCGACCTATGAGGGCACGCAGCCGGCCAACGCCATCATCGGCGGCGCCGCGCTCTGGGTGATGAACCGCGGCCCGAACACGCAGCGCAGCGCGGCCGAGCTGCGCGGCATCGCCGACTTCTTCGCCTACACGGCGCAGCCCGCGGTGGCCGGCAAGTGGCACATGGACACCGGCTACCTGCCGATCACCCGCAGCGGCTTCGAATCCGCCCGCGCCACCGGCTTCTACCAGCAGCCCGCGAATGTCGGCGCCGATGTGCCGATCGAGCAGATGCTGCGCGGTGCGTCCTCGGAGAACACGCGCGGCATCCGCCTCGGCGGCTTCGTCGAGATCCGCGTGATCATGCAGGAGGAAATGGAGAAGGCCTTCCAGGGCCAGCAGACCCCGGAACAGGCCCTCACCGCCATGACGACGCGCGGCAACGCCGTGCTGCGCAACTTCGAACGCGCCAACCGCGGCGGCTGAAACAAGCCCTCTCCCCCTGCTTCAGGGGGAGAGGGTTGGGTGAGGGGGTTGTGGGCCTTTGCGCAAGAAAGTCATCTTCAAGGGCACGCTGCTTCCCTGGCTGCTGCTGTTGCCGCAACTCCTGATCACCGGCGTCTTCTTCTTCTGGCCGGCCGGGCAGGCCATCTACGGATCCTTCCTGCGGGAGGACGCCTTCGGCCTGTCCAGCCAGTTCGTCGGCTTCGAGAATTTCTCCGACGTGCTGGCGGACCCGAACTACCTGGCGGCGGGGTGGAACACGGTGGTGTTCTCCTCCGCCGTCGCCATCCTGGCGCTGGGCGCGGCGCTGTACCTGGCGGTGCAGGCGGACAAGGCGATCCGCGGCGCCAACGGCTTCAAGACCCTGCTGATCTGGCCCTACGCCGTGGCACCGGCCATCGCCGCCGTGCTGTGGCTGTTCATGTTCCACCCGCAGATCGGCCTGTTCGGGCGCATGCTGAACGGAATGGGCATCCCGTGGGACTACAAGCTGAACGGCAACCAGGCGATGACGCTGGTGATCCTGGCGGCGGCCTGGAAGCAGGTGTCCTACAACTTCATCTTCTTCATGGCCGGCCTGCAATCCATCCCGAAGGCGGTGCTGGAGGCAGCGGCGATCGACGGCGCGCGCCCGATGCGCCGCTTCTGGACCATCATCTTCCCATTGCTGGCGCCGACCAGCTTCTTCCTGCTGGTGGTCAACATCGTCTACGCCTTCTTCGACACCTTCGGCATCATCCATGCGCTGACCGGCGGCGGCCCGGCGCAGGCGACGACCACGCTGATCTACAAGGTGTATGTCGACGGCGTGCAGAACCTGAACTTCGGCTCCTCCGCCGCGCAGAGCGTGATCCTGATGGCCATCGTCATCCTGCTGACCGCCGTGCAGTTCCGCTTCATCGAGCGGAAGGTGCACTACTGATGCTCGCGACCGCGCAAAAGCCCTCTCCCCTGAGGGGGGTCGGACGCATGCGTCCGACGGTGGGTGAGGGGGTCCGCGCCAAATCGCCGCTCCCCCGCCACCCGCAGGATGTCCGCCAACACCCCCTCCGGATTCCCCAACACCTCGTTGTTCCAGAACCGCAGCACCAGCCAGCCCTGCGCCTGCATCGCCGAATCCGGGACGGCGTCCCGCAGCGGCCCGTGCTGCCCACCGTCCACCTCGACCACAAGCATCGAAGCCACACACGCGAAGTCCGCGACATAAGGCGGCACCGGATGCTGGCGGCGAAACTTGAAGGCGATCGCCTGATTGCGCAGCAGGCGCCAGAGCGCCTGTTCGGCATCGGTGGAGCCTCGTCGCAGGCGGCGGGCAAGATCATGCAGGTTTGGCTGGGTCATCGGTGATGGAACCATTGCGCAACGACCTGACGCTCGGCAAGCCGGCACGGGCCCCCTCACCCAACCCTCTCCCCCCCAGGGGAGAGGGCTTGGACGAAGACGCGCTGGCCCGCGCCACCATCCGCCGCAACGCGCGCAACCGCTGGATCGCCTACGTCACGCTGAGCCTCGGCGTGCTGATCTTCGCCTTCCCGATCTGGCTCACCGTCGTGGGCTCCACGCATGACGTGAACACCATCGGCCGCGGCGACGTACCGCTGTGGTTCGGCGGGGAGGCCGTGGCGAACTACGTCTCCGCCTGGCTGACCGGCGGCGCCGCCACGCGCACCACGCGCTCCGTCCCCGCCTGGGTGATGCTGTGGAACAGCCTGAACATGGCGGTGCTGATCGCGGTCGGGAAGATCACGATCTCGCTTCTCTCGGCCTACGCCGTGGTGTTCTTCAGCTTCCCCGGCCGCATGATCGCCTTCTGGCTGATCTTCATCACATTGATGCTGCCCGTGGAGGTCCGCATCATCCCGACCTTCGAGGTCATGGTGAACCTCGGCCTGATCAACACCATGACCGGCCTGGTCGTGCCGCTGATCGCCTCCGCCACCGCGACGCTGCTGTTCCGGCAGTTCTTCCTGACCATCCCCGATGAATACGTCGAGGCCGCGAAGATCGATGGCGCCGGGCCGCTCCGCTTCTTCAAGGATGTCGTGCTGCCGCTGTCGGTGACGAACATCGCGGCGCTGTTCGTCATCCTGTTCATCTTCGGCTGGAACCAGTACCTCTGGCCGCTGCTGATCGTCTCCGACCGCGATCTGGAAACCGTCGTCGTCGGCATGACCAAGATGATCGGCACCGGCGACGCGCAGAACGAGTGGAACATCATCATGGCCACCGCCGTGCTGGCCATGCTGCCGCCGGTCGCGGTGGTCGTGTTCATGCAGCGCTGGTTCGTGAAGGGCCTGACGGAGACCGAGAAGTAATGGCCACGCTCACGCTCAACTCCGTCAAGAAGCAGTTCGCTGCGACCCAGGTGCTGCACGGCATCGACCTCGAGGTCGCGGATGGCGAGATGATCGTCGTCGTCGGCGCCTCCGGCTGCGGCAAATCCACCCTGCTGCGCATCGTGGCGGGGCTGGAGACCGCGACCTCCGGCCATGTGCGCATCGATGGCCGCGACGTCACCGCGCTGGAACCCGCCGACCGCGACATCGCCATGGTGTTCCAGAACTACGCGCTGTACCCGCACATGTCGGTCTTCGAGAACATGGCCTACGGCCTGAAGATCCGCGGCATGAAGACGGCCGAGATCCGCCGCCGGGTGGATGAGGCGGCGCAGATGCTGGAGATCGGCCCGCTGCTCGAGCGCAAGCCGCGCCAGCTCTCGGGCGGCCAGCGCCAGCGCGTCGCCATGGGCCGCGCCGTGGTGCGGGAGCCGAAGCTGTTCCTGTTCGACGAGCCGCTGTCGAACCTCGACGCCAAGCTGCGCGTGCAGATGCGCGCGGAAATCCGCCGCCTGCAGAAGCGCCTCGGCGTCACCTCCCTGTTCGTGACGCATGACCAGGTGGAGGCGATGACGCTCGGCGACCGCCTCGTCGTCATGCACCAGGGCCGCGCGGCGCAGGTCGCATCGCCGATGGAAGTCTGGGGGCGGCCCGCGGATACCTACGTCGCCAGCTTCATCGGCTCGCCCGCCATGAACTTCCTGGACGCGACCCTGGCGCAGGGCGGCACGGCCGCGGTGCTGAAGGCCGGCCCCACCATCACCTTCGCCGATGGCCCGCGCCCCGGTGCCGCCGGCACGCCCCTGATCCTCGGCATACGGCCGGAGCATATCGAGCCCGGCGACGGTGGCCTGACCCTCGCGGTGGACCTGGTGGAGCCGCTGGGCTCGGAGACGGTGATCCACGGCTCCCTGCCCGGCGGCGAGATCCTGACCGCGCGCCTGCCGATCCCGGCCAGCAACATCGGCGCCACCATGCCGGTCCGCCTGCCGGCGCAGGCCTTCCACGTCTTCGACGGCGCCGGCGGCCACCGCATCGATTCCGCCTGACGCGGAATTGCTCTACATCTTCCGCATGGAAGACGAGCCGCCGCCCGAGACGCCCGAACCCGTCAGCCCGAACGCCATCCGCGCCCGCGCCGATGCCCTGCGCGATGCGCGTCGCTGGCCGGAGGCGGAGGCGGCGTACCGCGAATACCTGGCGGAGCGCCCGCGTCACTGGCAGATCCACGTCCAGCTCGGCCACACCCGCAAGGAACAGGGCGACCCCGAAGGCGCGCTGCCGCATTACCGCCACGCCGCCGAACTCGCCCCCGACGACCCCGACCCGATGCTCCAGGCCGGCCACGTCCTGCGCAGCCTGGGCCGCGGCGGAGAGGCCTCGGTCGCGCTGGCCCGCGCGCTGTCGCTCGCGCCCGAAAGCGCGACGCTGCGCCATGTCGTGGCCCTGCTGCGCCACCGCACGCAGCCCCCGCCGGACGGCCCCATGCTGCCCGCCCCGCCGCGCCCGACCGGCGCGCCGACGCAGATCGCCTTCGATGTCACGGACCTGCTGGACTACCTGCGCGCCGCCCGCACCCCCACCGGCATCCAGCGCGTGCAGATGGGCATCCTCGGCGCCATCCTCGCCGCGCCGGGCCGCCCCGCGAACCTGATCCTGGTCGGCTTCGAGGGCTCCACCTGGCGCTGGTGGCATGTCGACGAGGCCGCCTTCCGCCGCGTGCTGGCGCTCGCCCGGATCGGCGGGCGGGAGGATGACCCGGCATGGCAGGAGGCCACCGCCGCGCTGGTCGCGCCCGACAGCCGGCCTGATGCGCCCTTCCTCGCCGGCTGCACCCTGGCCTCGCTCGGCAATGCCTGGGGCGTGCAGGAATATTTTCGAGGCCTGCGCATGCAGCGCGCGAAGACGCCGATGCGCTATATGGCCTTCGTGCATGACTGCGTGCCGCTGGCCATGCCGGAACACTGCCTGGACCTGACGGTGCGGCTCTATGCCCGCTGGTTCGCCGCGCTGTCCCTGCATGCCGATGGCATCCTGGCCAATTCCCGCGCCACCATCGCCGACTATGCACGATTTGCCGCACCGCTCGCGAAGCCCGCTCCAGCCGGACTCGTTCGGCTGGCCGCGGAGGCCGGTGGCTCACCGGTTGCCGCCGCCGCGGCCGCCGATGCGCTGTCGGCGCCGCGCCCCGGCGAGCCCTTCGTGCTGTTCGTCGCCACGCTGGAATCCCGGAAGAACCACCTGATGGTGTTCCAGGCCTGGCTGGCGCTGATCCGCCGCCGTGGTTCCGCCAACGTGCCGCGCCTGGTCTGCGTCGGCCGCCCCGGCTGGCGCGCCGACGCGGCGCTGGCGCTGCTGGAAGGCTCGCCCGACCTCCGCCGCAAGGTCACCGTGCAATCCGGCGTCTCCGACCTGGCGCTGGCTGGCCTCTACGCGCGCTGCCTGTTCACCGTCTACAACTCCTTCCACGAAGGCTGGGGCCTGCCGGTCAGCGAGAGCCTGGCGGCCGGCAAGCTCGCCGTGGTGCCGGCGCATTCCGGCCTTCTGGAATCGGGCGCGCCCGGCGCGGTGTTCTTCGCCCCCCAGGACGAGCCCGACCTGGTCGAGAAGCTCGACGCCCTGCTGTCCGACCCGGCGCATCGCGCGGCGCTCGAATCCCGCATCGACCGCGCCGCCGCCCGCCGCGACTGGCCGGATGCGGCGCGGGAGGTGATGGCCGCCCTCACCGCCCCCACGGCGGAACCCCCCGCACCCGGCCACCTGCCACTCGGCCGGCACCTGCCGATGGGCTGGCGCGGCGATGGTGTGCCCTCCCCCGCCATGGCCTGGGCGGAACGGGTGCGGGAGGGGCTGGCCTGGTGGTGGCAGGAGGAGTGGGGCGTCTGGATGCGCGACGGCGTCGCCACCCTCGCCCTGCCCTGCGAGGTGCCGGCCGGCACGCCGATGCGCGTGGTGCTGGAACTGCGCGGCCCGCCGCGCGCCCTGCCCCTGCGACTGCGCGCCCGCGGCGCACGCGCCGAGGCCTGGCGGGGCCTGACGCTGGACGCCGGCGAGGTCGTGCGCTGCGTGTTGCAGGCCGAGGCCGGCCCCGGCGGCCTTGCCGTGGATTTCGACTGCGGCGACGGCGTTCCGCTGGGCGACCGCTTCAAGCGCGTGGTCGGCGCTGGCCTGGTGGGCGTGATGCTGTGCCGGGAGGATGACCTCGCCGCGCGGCTCGGTGCCCTGGAACGCGCCGAGGCCTGAGCGCCCGGCGTAAACCGGCAACGCCCGGCGCAACTTCCTGAATGCTGGGGCGATGCGGTGCCGGCGCACTTCGCCTATTCTTCGCAACGAATCGGCAGGGTTGCGCGGCGCAAAGCCTGCGGCCGAGTCCTGCTTCGGCGAAAGGCCCTGTTCCATCACCCGCGACCGGACGGCCCCCGCAGACCCGCAGACCGCCGAAGGACGCGGCCGGGCTGTGCTGCTCGGCGGCGTGCTGGTCTCCGCGCTGGCCTGGACCGGCGCGGCCTGGTTCGCCACCCAACGGCACGATGCCGCGGAGCGCGAGGCGCTCGCCACGGCGATGCGGGCCTCGATGGCCGCGCAGCGCCTGGCCGGCGCGCCGGTCGAGGCAGCCATGGCCATCCTGTCCGAGGTCCAGGCGCCCACCGGTGGCCGGGACCGGGGCCTGGAGGTGGCACTCGCCGGACGGCTGGGGCGTGACGGGCTGCAATTCGCGGCGATCACGGATGCGACCGGAATCGTCCTTTGGTCGAGCCACCCCTCGCTGCGGGGTCGTTCGCTCGCCGAACGCCCGGCCTTCACGCAGCACCAGGCCTGCCGTGGCGAGATGCTGCTGACGCCGGCGCTGCTCGACCTGCCCGGCGGTCCCCGCAGCCTGCTGCTCAGCCGGCCGCTGGCGGGTGCACAGGGCAGGTTCGCGGGCATCGCCGTGGTGGCGCTCGACCCGCGGCGGCTGGACCTCGCCCTGTCGGATGCGGCGCTGCTGCCCGGTCTGCGGTTGGCCCTGCTGCGACCGGATGGCACGCCCCTGGCCCAGAGCGGTGGTCCAGGCCGCGCCGCGCCAGCTGCCTGGCCGCAACCACCGCGTTCCGGCCCCCCCGTGCTGCACCCCGCCGGCGACGGGCTGCCGGCCCTGGCCCTGGCCACCGCGCCGCTGGCGCAGGACCTGCTGGTGGTCGCCGCCTACGACCCGGACCTGCTGCTGCGACCCGCGACCGAAGCAGGATGGCTCGGCTTCCTCTCCGCTTTCCTGCTGAGCGTCGCCGCACTCGGCGTGCCGCTCGGCCGGCGCCTGCCCCTGCCAGGCGCCCAGCCGGCGGAGGAATTGCTGCCGGCGGTGGGCTATCGCGGCCTGCTGCAGCCCGATGGCGGCCTGCGCCTGACCCGGATCGGCGCGGGCATCGAGCGCCTGACCGGCTGGTCCGTGGAAGCCGCGCTGCGGCCCGGCTGGCGGCAACGCGGCATGGACGCCGGCAGCCAGCCGGTCGGGCCGGAGCTGGAGGAACGGCTGCGGCGCGAGGCGACCGCCGCCACCGAATACCGCTTCCGCCGCGCCGACGGCGCCTGGATGTGGCTGCGCGAGACCCTGCGCGTCCTCCACCGCCGCCCGGAGGGGATCGAGGTCTCGGGCGCGCTGGAGGATATCTCGGCGGAGCGCGAGCTGGCGCTGCAGGCCGCGACCTCGGCCAAGTTCGCGACGCTGGGCGAGATGGCGGCCGGCCTGGCGCATGAATTGAACCAGCCCATCGCCATCATGTCCCTGGCCGCGGAAAACGCGGCGGAGGCGCTGGAGGCCGGCGAGGACGGGGTGGAGGAGGCGCTGGTCCGCCTGCGCCGCATCATGGCCCAGGCCGACCGCGCCAAGGCGATCGTGACCCAGCTCCGCGCCTTCTCCCGCGTCGATGTCGCGGCGCTGGAGCCGGTGGATCTCGGCGCCGCGGTGCAGGGCATGATGGTGCTGGCCGGCCAGGCGCTGCGCGATGCCGGCATCCAGGTCCAGCTCCGCCTGCCGGACGTGCTGCCGCCGGTGATCGGCCAGATCATCCTGGTGGAACAGGTGCTGCTGAACCTGGTGCTCAACGCCCGCGACGCGCTGCTGGAGCGTCCGGCGGACCGCCGCCGCCTGCGGATCGAGGCGGAGGCCGGCACCCGCGACGCGCCGGAGACCGTGACGATACGGGTGCTGGATTCCGGGCCGGGCCTGACCTCGGACACGCTCGAGAAGCTGTTCGAGCCGTTCTACACGACCAAGCCACCCGGTCTCGGCACCGGCCTCGGGCTGTCGATCTCCCGCACCATCATGCGCGGGCTCGGCGGGCACATCCTGGCGGCGAACGCGCCGGATGGCAGCGACATGGGCGCGGAGTTCACCCTGGTATTCCGCCGCGCCGCCCTTCCGGCGACGGAACGCTCCGCGGTGGACCCGGCCCGGCAGCTGGCCGACGCACCCTCCCCGCGCTGGCCGGCCGCGACCTGATCAGGCGGCGCAGAGCCGCCCGAGCATGGAAATCAGCTCGCCCGGGTCATAGGGCTTGGCCAGCACCATCGCCTTCTGGTGGCCCGGCGGCAGGCCGGAGGCGCCGTAGCCCGTCGCGATGACGTAGGGGATGCCGCGCGCGGCCAGCAGGTCCGCAACCGGGGTCGAGGTCTCGCCGGCCAGGTTCAGGTCGAGCACCACCGCATCCGGCCTTTCCCGGTCGAGCAGGCTCAGCGCCTCCTCCACCGTCGCGGCAGGGCCCAGCACCTCGAAGCCGGCATCGAGGAGCGCGTCCTCGACCAGCATGGCGACAAGCGCCTCGTCCTCGACGACGAGCACTTTCCTGATGACTGCCGACATCCTCAACTCCATCCGACATCGCCACTGTAAACTGAACGCGAGATGCTACGCCGCGTTCCACCATGCACGCAGCGCCAATTTACGCCAGCGGCAACTCCGTGCGGTATCGGCTCACGATTGCGCGTGCACAAGTATTTTTGTCGTTCGCCCCGCAAGGGACGCCGCCGCCATCCAGGCCCGTGCCTGGCGCGGCCCCCGCGCGGTCCGCACGCGGATCCACCGCAGCCGGTAGGCGGCGCCCTCATAGGCCATCAGGCGGCGCATCGGGGCGCCACGCAGGCGCAGCAGCACGCCCTCCGTCCGGCAGCCCCGCGCCCGCACCAAGGTCGGGAAGGCCGTGCCACGCAGCCCGACGCGGCGCCAACCCGGCAGCACCGCAGGGACCGCCAGCCGCATCAGCCCGCGTCGCCCGGACTGCCTTGCGAGGACCAGCGGGTCCAGCAGGCTGCCATAGACGAAGACAGGCAGCCCCGCCGGGTCAGTGCCCCGCGTTGGCACCCGAGAAATCCGGCACCGGCAGCCCGGAGGCCTGCAACTGGCGGGAGATGGCCGCCTTCAGCCGCTCCAGCCCCGCCTCGCTGGAGGCTTCCGCGCGCGCCACCAGCACCGCCTGGGTGTTCGACGCCCGCAGCAGCCACCAGCCATCCTCGGTCAGCACGCGCACGCCATCGACGTCCTGCACCTTGGCGCCTTCGCCCGCGAGACGCTGCTTCACCTCCGCCACCACGCCGAACTTGCGCGTGTCCGGGCAATCGAAGCGCAGTTCCGGGGTGTTGATGACCTGCGGCAGCGCCGCGCGCGCTTCCGACAGCGTACCGGACATGCGCGCCACGATGCCGAGAAGCCGCACGGCGGCGTAGGGCGCGTCATCGAAGCCGTACCATTTGTCGGCGAAGAAGATGTGGCCCGACATCTCCCCGGCCAGCGGGCTTTTCGTCTCGGCCATCTTGGACTTGATCAGGCTGTGCCCGGTCTTCCACATCAGCGGCGTGCCGCCGGCCTTGGCGACCTCGTCGAACAGCACCTGGCTGGCCTTGACGTCGGCGATGATGGTTCCGCCGGGGTGCGACTTCAGCACGTCGCGCGCCAGGATCACCAGAAGCTGGTCGCCGAACAGGATGTGGCCCTCATTGTCCACCACGCCGATGCGGTCCGCGTCGCCGTCGAAGGCGATGCCGAGGTCGGCACCGTTCTTGGCGACCTCGGCGATCATCTCCTCCAGGTTCTTGGCGACGGTCGGGTCGGGGTGGTGCGCCGGGAAGGTGCCGTCGATGCTGCCGTTGATGATGTAGTGGGTGCCCGGAAGCTGGGCCATCAGCAGCTTGGTGATCTCGGCGCCCGAGCCGTTGCCCGGATCCCACACCACCTTCAGCGCCCGCTCGCCGCCGTCCCAATCCTGCATCATCCGCGCGACATACCGCTCGGACAGGTCCACCTGCTCGTCGGTGCCGACGAGGTTGGGCACCACGTCGCCCTCCGCCGCCATGCGCCCGATCTCCTGGATCTGCGCGCCGAAGAACGGCTTGCCGCCGAGCATCATCTTGAAGCCGTTGTAGTCCGGCGGGTTGTGGCTGCCCGTCACCATCACCGCGCCATCGGCCTCCAGCGCGTAGGAGGCGAAGTACAGCATCGGAGTCGGCCCGCAGCCGACCCGCGCCACCGCCAGCCCGCAGGCCCGGAGCCCGGCCACCAGCTGCGCCTCCAGCTCCGGCGAGGACAGCCGTCCATCATAGCCCACCGCGACCTTGGTGCCGCCGGCGCGGGAGACCAGGCTGCCGAAGCAGCGGCCGATGGCGAAGGCATCCTCGGGGCTGAGGGTCTGCCCGACGACGCCCCGGATGTCGTATTCCCGCAACGAGGTCGGGTCGAAATGGTGGTTGAAGGCGGTCATGTCGTCTCCGGCAAGACAAAGCCCTCTCCCCCCGAGGGGGAGAGGGTTGGGTGAGGGGGACTGTGCAAGGTCGGGCGCATCGCGCCCTGAACGCTACTGCGTGTATTTCTTCAGGATGGCCTGCATGGCGGGCGCCATGTCCGGCCGGGACAGCGCGAAGGCCACCTGCGCCTCCAGGTAGCCGGCCTTGTCGCCGCAGTCGAAGCGGCGGCCCTCATACCGAACGCCGTGGAACGGCTGGGTTCCGATCAGCTTGGCCATGCTGTCCGTCAACTGGATCTCGTTGCCGGCGCCCTTCTCCTGGCTCGCCAGGAAGCCCATCACCTCCGGCATCAGCACGTAGCGGCCGATGACGGTCAGGTTGGACGGGGCCTTGTCGGCCGGCGGCTTCTCCACCAGGCCCTTCACCTCGACCAGGTTGCCGCTGCTGGTGCCGGGGTCGATGACGCCGTAGCTGCTGACGCGCGCCATCGGCACTTCCTCGATCGCCACCACGTTGCCGCCGGTCTGGTTGTAGGCGTCGACCAGCTGCTTCGTGCAGGACACGTCGCACAGCATCAGGTCGTCCGGCAGCAGGATGGCGAAGGGCTCGTCGCCGACGAAGGCCCGTGCGCACCAGATCGCGTGGCCGAGGCCGAGCGGCACCTGCTGGCGGGTGGATACGACGGAGCCCGGCGGCAGCGCCTGGGCGTGCAGCATCGCCAGTTCCTTGGCCTTGTTGCGCTCGACCAGGGTGCGCTCCAGCTCGTAGGCGACGTCGAACTGGTCCACCAGCATGGTCTTGCCGCGGCCGGTGACGAAGCAGAACTGCTCGATCCCCGCCTCGCGGGCTTCCTCCACCGCGTACTGGATCAGCGGCTTGTCGACGACGGGCAGCATTTCCTTCGCCATCTGCTTGGTGGCAGGCAGGAAGCGCGTGCCGAGGCCGGCAACGGGGAGGACGGCCTTGCGGAGCGGTTTGCGCACGGCTGGGATTTTCCCTGGAAGGTTATATCCCAGGGATGCCACGCCCGGCGAAGGGCGTCCACCGTCAGGGAATCAGCACGTCCCGCGCCTCGTTCAGCCGGGAGGCGAGCCAGTCCGAACCGCCCTGGTCGGGATGGGCACTGCGCATCAGCCGGCGATGCGCGGCACGAATCTCCTCCAGGCTCGCCCCATCCGTCAGGCCGAGCACGGCCAGCGCCTCCGCCCGGCTCATGGGGCCACCCGGCGTCGGGCCACCGGGCGGCGGCGCCTGCTGGCGCCACTCCGGATGGCTGCGATCGAGCCAGGCCTCCAGCAGCGTCGCACCCTCCGGGTCCAGCGACGCCAGTTCCGCCATCAGCGCCAGCAAATCCGGCAGGTCGAGGTCGGCGAGGTCGGCACCGGCGTAGCGCCCGGCCTTCACATGCCCGGTCATCCGGCCACTGTCATGGTCCAGCCCCATCGCCAAATGCGCGGTTTCCACATCCGAGGCCTGGCCGGCGCTGGCCGCACCTCCTCTGGCAAAGGTGCCGGCGGCGCGGCGTGCCTGGATGATGCGCCAGGCGGCTGGGCCGAACAGCGCCAGCGCCCAGAAGGCCTGCCCGGCCCGCCCGCTCGCCAGCAGCGCCACCACCAGCACCGCGCCGAGCCCGCCGGCGAACCAGGTGAGCGCGCGCTTCACCTGCGCCGGGCTCGCCTCCGCGAACAGCTTCCCGAGGCCGATCAGCGCCACCAGAACCAATGCCCCGAGGGCAAGCCAGACCATGCGTCAGGCGCCCCGCGGCGCGGGAAGCTGGCCGGCGATGCCGCGCGCCACGGTGCCCGGCAGCCGCGCCAGCGCCGGTCGGCCACCGGCCGCAAAGACCGCAACGGCGCGCAGCAGGTCGCGCAGCGCGGTGGCGCTGGAGGAATCGAACGGCGCCCAGGCGCCGCCGGACAGCTTGGCCACCTGGCGCAGCGCGTTGCGGGCGATGGGGTTGTCGCCTTCCTGGAAGCAGAACACCGGCAGCCCGCGCAGGCCGAGCTGACCCGCGACATGGCAGACCAAATCCACATCCTCCTCGAAGGCGTCGCCGACCAGGATCATGGCGTTCACCCGCTGCCGCTGCGTCTCCGCCAGCGCATGCTTCAGGGTGCGCCCGATCTGCGTCTGGCCGCCGAGGCAGGTGACGCCCGCCATGCGGCGCGCCAGGTCCTCGGCATTGGTCAGGAAGGGCGTCGCGGCGAATTCCTGGAAGCCGCGGTAGTAGGCGAGGCTCACCGCCAGCCCGCCGATGTCGCGCACCGCCAGGAACATCTCGGCCTGCAGGTGGCAGGCCCGGTCCCAGCTCGGCTGCCGGCTGGCGGTCGCGTCCATGGCGAAGATCAGGCGTCCCACGGTGCCGCGCGCGGGCACTGCCGCGGGCATCGCCGCGACCTTGTTCAGGAAGGCTGCGACGGCGGCGGAACCGGGTTTGTCGGGCAGGTTGGTCATGGCTGCCATGTGGCCCCGGCGGCGCCGTGTCGCTAGGGCGCGCCCAGTCGGATACGCGCGGTCAAGGGCAGGTGGTCCGAGGCACGGCGGGCCAGGGGCGTGTCATGCACCGCGAGCTCCGACACCAGGCCCGCCGGATGGCCGAGAATACGGTCCAGCGACAGGGTCGGTCGCAGCGCCGGGAAGGTCGGGGCCGCCGGTGGCACGCCGAAGCCTCGTGCCAGCACCGCCAGCGCCGCGCCCTCCACGCGGATCTCGTTCAGGTCGCCCAGGACCAGCACCGGCAGCAGCGGCAGTGCCAGCGCCGCCGCCAGCAGCCGCCGCGCCTGTTCCCGCCGCCGCGCCGCGCCCAGGCTGAAATGCGTGCCGATCACCCGGAACGGCCCCTCGCCCATGTCGAGTTCCACCAGGATGGCGCCGCGCGGCTGCGCCCCGCCCAGCCGCAGCCCGACCGGCCCGCGCCGCAGCATCGCGTCGCGCCGCACCAGCAGCAGGTTGCCGCGATACCCCTGCTGGTCCGGCGCGACGCGCAGCGGAACCAGGCCCAGCCGGTCGGCCAGCGCCGCCTCGTCCAGCATCGGGGTTCCGGGCCGCAGCCAGGACTGCGCTTCCTGCAACGCGATCAGATCCGGCCGGATCTCCGCCAGTACGTCCAGGATCCGCCCTGGCCGAGGCCAGCCGGCGGCGCCGCGGGTGCCGTGGATGTTCCAGGTCGCGACCCGCATCGGGCGGTTCAATGCGCCACGGCGGGGTTGGCGCGGCGCGCGCGTCGCAGCAGCAGCGGCCCGGCCCAGGCGGCACCCAGGGCGACGCCGGCGGCCGTCAGCACGATGTCCGACGCCGTGTCCCACGGTCCACCGATCAGCCCCGTGGCCCATTCGAACACCTCCCACGCCACCGCCAGCGCCAGGCCGAAGCCGAGGCCCAGCCAGGCGCGGCGGCGCATCCCGCGATCGCGGCCATCATCCTCCAGCAACCCGGCGAGCACCGCGCCGGCCAGCACCCCATTCACCAGGTGCACCATCTCGTCATAAAGGTTGGCGCCGTAGAACCAGCCCAGGCCGTAGCCGGGGCAGGTCACCAGCGTGGCCAGGACCGGCGCGGCATCCAGCACGCGCGGCAGCCGCCGCAGCCGCCAGGGCAGTCGCGCCATGCGTTCCCGTGGCGGCAGGATCAGCCCGAGGCAGCCGACCAGCGCCGCCAGGGTGCCCCAGGCAGCACCACGCCGGTCGATGCACCAGAAGAAAACGGCGCAGGCGAGCAGCGCCGCCAGGCTCACCCAGGCGGCCGGCGAGTGCCGACGCAGATCGTCTTTCGTCAGCAACCCCACGCGCCGCACTCCCCGGTTCGGAGAGGCCAACGCGCGAGGCACGCCCCGGTCGCCGGATCACACCGCCGGCAGCATCCCGTTCGCCTGTGCCGCGGCCAGCGCCGTCATGTTGACGATGCCGCGCGCGGTCACGCTCGGCACCAGCACATGGATGGGCCGGGCCATGCCGAGCAGCATGGGCCCGACCTGCAACCCCTCCCCCGCCGCCTTCAGCAGGTTGAAGCTGATGTTGGCGGCGTCCAGCGTCGGCATCACCAGCAGGTTCGCGGCATCGGTCAGCGCGCTGTCCGCCACCGCGCGGGCGCGGATCGCCGGCGCCAGCGCGGCATCCGCGTGCATCTCGCCATCCACCTCGAAATCCGGCGAGGCCTGGCGCAGCAGCCGCAACGCCTCCCGCATCTTGCGGGCGGAGGGCGCGCCGGAAGCGCCGAAGCTGGAATGCGACAGCAGAGCCGCTTTCGGGATGATGCCGAAGGCGCGGATCTGCTCCGCCGCCAGCAGCGTCATGTCCACCAGCTGCGCCGCCGTCGGGTCCACCGTCAGGTGGGTATCGACGAAGAACAGGTGGCCATTCGGCACGATCAGCGCGGACAGCGCATAGACCCGCGCCACCTCCGGACGCTTGCCGATGACGTCGAAGGCGTGGTGCCAGTGGCTCATCCAGTCGCCGGTGCCGCCGCAGAGGCAGGCATCCACCTGACCGGTCTCCAGCAGCAGCGCCGCCGCCACGGTGGGCCGGTTGCCGACGCGCCGCGCGGCCGCATCCGGCGGCACGCCGCGGCGGCCCACCCGCTGCTGGTACAGCTCCACCAGCGGGCCGAACACCGCCGCATCGGCCTGCGGGTCCAGCACGCGGACCGATTCGGAAAAATCCATCCGCAGGCCCATGCCGGCGGCCTTGGCGGAGATCACATCGCGGCGGCCGATCAGGATGGGCTCGGCGAGCCCTTCGTCCAGCACGGTCTGCACCGCGCGCAGCGTGCGTTCATCCTCGCCCTCGGCATAGACCACGCGGGCCGGCCGCTTGCGCGCCGCCTCGAAGACCGGGCGCATGAGATTGCCGGAGCGGAAGACGAAGCGCTCCAGCTCCTGCCGGTACTTCGCCATGTCGGCGATGGGGCGGCGGGCGACTCCCGATTCCATCGCGGCCTTCGCCACGGCTGGCGCGATCTCCAGGATCAGCCGGGGGTCGAAGGGCTTGGGGATGATGTAGTCCGGCCCGAAGGTCGGCGCCGCGCCGCCATAGGCCGCGGCCACCACCTCGGACGCCTCCATCCGCGCCAGCGCCGCGATGGCATCGGCGGCGGCGACCTTCATCTCCTCGTTGATCGTGGTGGCGCCGGCATCCAGCGCGCCGCGGAAGATGAAGGGAAAGCAGAGAACGTTGTTGACCTGGTTCGGGTAGTCCGTCCGCCCGGTCGCGACGATCGCATCCGGCCGCACGGCGCGCACGGCTTCCGGCAGGATCTCGGGCTCGGGGTTGGCCAGCGCCAGCACCAGCGGCCGCGGCGCCAGCATCGGCAGCCATTCCGCCTTCAGGATGCGCGGCGCCGACAGGCCGAGGAACACATCCGCCCCCGGCAGCACCTGTTCCAGCGTCCGCGCCTCCGTCTCCTGCGCATAGGCCGCCTTGAACGGGTCGGTGTTCGGGCGGCCCTTCCAGACCACGCCGTCGATGTCGCAGATGGTGACCTTGGCACGGTCCAGGCCCATCGCCACCAGCAGGTCGAGGCAGGCGATCGCCGCCGCGCCGCCGCCGGTGTTCACCACCCGCACCTCGGACAGCCTCTTGCCCTGCAGCAGCAGCCCGTTGCGCACGGCAGCGGCGACGATGATGGCGGTGCCGTGCTGGTCGTCGTGGAACACCGGGATGTTCATGCGCGCCCGCAGCGCCCGCTCGATCTCGAAGCACTCGGGGGCCTTGATGTCCTCGAGGTTGATGGCGCCGAAGCTCGGCTCCAGCGAAGCCACCGCCTCGATGAACTTTTCCGGGTCGCGCTGCTCGATCTCCAGGTCGATGGAATCGATGCCGGCGAATTTCTTGAAGAGGACGGCCTTGCCCTCCATCACCGGCTTGGAGGCCAGGGCGCCGATGGCCCCGAGGCCGAGCACCGCGGTGCCGTTGGTGATGACGGCGACCAGGTTGCCGCGCGCGGTGTAGTCCCAGGCCGCATCCGGGTCCTTGGCGATTACCTCGCAGGCCGCGGCGACACCGGGCGAGTAGGCCAGGCCCAGGTCGCGCTGCGTCGCCATGCGCTTGGTCGGCTCGACGCTGAGCTTCCCGGGCCGCGGCAGCCGGTGGTAGTCGAGCGCGGCCTTGCGGAAATCATCGTCCATGGCGGGGCAGCATCCTCAGCTTCGTCGCGGGCAGCCATTCGTCCGACGTATCGGCGGGGTGCGCAACAGCCAAGGTACAGGACGGCGGGGGGATGGTGCGGTCGAGAAGATTCGAACTTCCACAGGGTTGCCCCTACCAGCACCTCAAGCTGGCGCGTCTACCATTCCGCCACGACCGCATATCGGGTAGGACGCGCCTATAGCCGATGACAGCGCACCCGACAACGCCCCTTCCCGCGTCCCTCAACTGGTCCATCGAGCCGGGCCGCCTGCCCTACGGGGCGGCGCTGGAGGCGATGGCCGCGCGCGTCGCCGCGATCCGCAACGGCACGGCGGAGGAAGCGGTCTGGCTGGTGGAGCATGAGCCCACCTACACCGCCGGCACCTCCGCCCGGCCGGAGGATCTGCTGGAAACCCGCTTTCCCGCCGTCGCCGCCGGACGCGGCGGGCAATGGACCTATCACGGCCCCGGCCAGCGCACCGGCTACGTCATGCTGGACCTGACGCGGGACCACGGCACGGTCCGCGCCCGCGACGTGCGGGACTATGTCCGTGGCCTGGAGGAATGGCTGATCCGGGCGCTGGACCGCTTCAACATCCGCGGCGAACGGCGCGAGGGCCGCATCGGCATATGGGTGGCGGATCGCGCCCGGGGGACGGAGGAAAAGATCGGCGCCATCGGCGTCCGCGTCACCCGCTGGGTGTCCTGGCACGGCGTGGCGCTGAACGTGGACCCGGACCTGTCCCACTTCGCCGGCATCGTGCCCTGCGGCATCCCCGACCATGGCGTCACCAGCCTGCACCGGCTGGGCGTGCTGGCGACGATGGAGGAGGCCGATTCGGCGCTGATGGCAGCCTGGCACGAGGTGTTCGGCTAGAGCATTTTCAAGTCAGGCGGATACGCCTGACGGCTCGGAAAATGCGCCAAATCAACAGCTAGGGCCGCCGCTTCGCGGGCACGACGCGGTAGACGACCACGCCCACCGCCCAGGCGAGCCAGGCCACCGCCGGCCAGGCCAGCAGCATCAGCGCCGCGCCGATCCGATCCAGGGCTCCGTCGGATGACGGCGCCAGGAAGGCCGGGTCCGCGACGCTCGTCAGGCCATGCCGGGCGATGGCGGCCTGCGCCGCCTCCGGGCGCGGGGTGGCGCGGGCGGCCTGGGTCAGGCGCGCCGGCATCTGGCTGCCGCAGGGCACCACCAAATCCGCCCTGGCCTGCTCGCAGACCAGCCAGGCCGCCACGGGCTGGCCCCGCTGCCAATCGGCCGGCACCAGCGGCACGGCGAAGGCGGAAAGCTCCACCGGCGGCCCGGCACTGCGCGCGATGCTGCTGCGCGCCTCCCCCACCAGGTCCATCCGCGCCACCGATTCGGGAAAGGTCAGGCGAGAAGCCTCGGGGTGCTGCGGTGCCGACGCCACCGACTCCAGCGCGACCGGCGCCGCGACCTGGTAGCGCAGCCAGATCTGCGACTCCGCCGCCGCCGCGACGAAGGCGAACAGGCCGAACAGGCCGATTGCGAACAGGGCGCCTGAGCGCAGGCGGATCGCCAGCGCCACGCCGGCCGTAAACGTCGCCATGCCGCCCAGCGCCACGGCCGCCGGAAACGGCAGCAACGCCACCAGCGGTGGCGCGACCAGCGCCACGGCCACGGCCAAGCCAAGCCCGACCAGCAGCAGCCGTTGCAGGGAAAGCGGCGCGGTCACGGGCCGTCCTCCTCGATGTCCCAGCCGAGGTCGAGGTAGCGGCGCAGGATCGCCTCATGGCGATCCTCCGCGTGCTGTTCCAGCACCTCGTCCTCGCCATCCAGCACTTCCGTGCCGGCCTCGGTGGTGACGATGACGATGGTCGCCATCTCACCCTTTATCAGAACGGTCTCGCGCATCCGCGAGACCTATTCCATTACCGGCCGCGGATGAAGGCCGGCGCGCTGCCGCCATCGCGGAAATCGCCTTCGCGCCAGTTGCGATCCTTCTGCCCCGCCGCGGCGGCAACGGCCGGACGACGCGCCGGCTGGTCCCCACTCCGCGGCGGAGCCGCTGAAGCACCACGCGGCGCCGGGGCGGAATTCCCGCGCGGAGCCCCCTGCCCGCCGCGGCCACCGCCGCCACCGTTGCGCCCACGAGACGGGCTGTTGCGGCCGCGATTGCCGCCGGCCGGCTTCACCGCATCCGGACGCCCGGCGGTACGGTGCATCGGCACCGTCACATCCTGGCGCTCGTCGCTCGCGGGGATGGAGATGCGGATCAGCTTCTCCACCGCCCACAGCTTCTCCCGCTCATCCGGCGCGCACATCGCAATCGCGATGCCGGAGGCGCCGGCGCGCGCGGTGCGGCCGATGCGGTGGACATAGGCCTCGGGGGTGTCCGGCATGTCGTGCTGGATCACATGCGTCACGCCATCCACGTCGATGCCGCGGGCGGCGATGTCGGTGGCGACCAGCACCGGGGCGCGGTTCGACTTGAAGTCGGCGAGCGCGCGTTCCCGCTGGCCCTGCGACTTGTTGCCATGGATGGCGTTGGCGGCGATGCCGTCGGCCTCCAGGTTCTTCACCACGCGGTCGGCGCCGTGCTTGGTGCGGGTGAAGATCAGCGCGCGGCCGACGCCCTCGCCCTTCAGCAGCTCGGCCAGCTTGCCGCGCTTGCGGCCCTGCTCGATGACGACAAGCTTCTGCGTCACGCGTTCCGCCGTGGTGGCGACGGGCGCCACCTCGATGCGGATCGGATCCTTCAGGATCTCGGCGGACAGCTTGGCCACTTCCGCCGGCATCGTCGCCGAGAAGAACATGGTGTGCCGCTTGGCCGGCAGCTTCGGCAGGATGCGGCGGATCGCGGGCCAGAAGCCCTTGTCCAGCATCTGATCGGCCTCATCGAGCACCAGCGCATTCACCATGTCGAGGCGCGCGGAGCCCTCATCCATGTGGTCCTGCAGCCGCCCTGGCGTCGCCACCAGGATGTCGATGCCGTTCGCCAGCGCGCGGCGCTGCGGGCCATGCGGCACGCCGCCGAAGATGACGGAGACGGACAGGCCGAGGTGGCGGCCATAGGCCTTCAGGCTGTCGGCGATCTGGCTGGCCAGCTCGCGCGTCGGCGACAGGATCAGCGCGCGGCAGCCGCCACGCGGCGGGCGGCCCTTCGATTCGGCCAGCAGGTGCAGCAGCGGCAGGCCGAAGGCGGCGGTCTTGCCGGTGCCGGTCTGCGCGATGCCGAGGATGTCGCGGCCGGTCAGCGCATGCGGGATCGCATCGCGCTGGATCGGCGTGGGGGTGGTGTAGCCTTCTTCCTGAAGCGCCCGGAGGATGTTCGGGGAAAGGCCGAGTTCACTGAAGCTCATGGAAAATTCGAATCCGGTCATGCCGCCCTGCTGACAAGCGGACGGAGGGGTGGCGGTGGGCCAACCCGCGTGCCGGGGCCGGTCCGATGTTGTCCGCTAAGCCGCGCCGTTCTCAGGCAGGGGCAGCGCCCCGGTCCGGGCCTCCAGGCGCACCATCCCTCGTGGGACAGCGCCGGGCCCGCTCACGCGGCCGGGGCGCGGCGGGCAAACACCCGCCGACGGGCGAACAGATAGGGCAGAACCGCTACCCCGACAAGGCATTTCGGCGGTGCAGCATAAGCGGCTTCAGTCATCCGCCATGCGCCGGAAGCCGGGCTCCTCCGGCGGCGGATGCGGCGACTCGGCCACCTGCGTCACCCGGGCGAACAGCGGTCCGCGCCGGCAGGCCGCAACCAACGCCCGCACCGCCTCGGCCTCGCCGGCCACCAGCGCCTGGACGCTGCCATCCGGCCGGTTGCGCACCCAACCCTGCACGCCCTGCCGCTGCGCCTCCCGCACCAGCCAGTCCCGGTAGCCGACGGCCTGCACCCGGCCGGTGATGGCCAGCAGCAGCGCCGTCACGCCGGCACGAGGCCGACCAGCCTGGCCGCCAGTGCCACATCGGCCGCCGCCGCTTCCCGGCGCCGCGCCGAATCCGGGTCGATGCCCCAGAAATCCTCCTGGAAGGCTTCCTCCAGCGAGGCGAGTCGCTGCGCCTCCTCGGCCGAGACCTCGCCACGCACCACGGCAAGCCCCAGCACCAGGCTGCCCAGCGCCGGCACCGCCACGCCGAGCGCCGCCAGCCCCATCGTGGAATGCCCCGCGACGGCCCGATGCAGCGCCGCCAGCGCCTCCGCCGGCTGCGCCACCGGCATCACGCCGGTGGTCACGCGCAACGGCGCATCCAGCTGCCGCGCCGCCCAGGCCAGCCAGGGATCCCAGGCTTCCGCCTGCCAGGCCGCCAGCCGCGCCGCCTCGGCGCGGTAGCACAGCAGTTCGCTCTCGCCGTAGCGGGCAATCGCCGCCACGGTCGCGTCGCGGGCCGGCGCGATGCGTTCCTCCGCCGTGCCGACCAGGCGGGTCAGCGGCACCTCCTCCGGCCGCATCTCCCCGCCCTTCTCGCCACCCGCCGCCTGCCATTCGGCAGCGACCGCCTCGGCCAGCGGCTGCGCCGGCAGGCTGAGCGGGTTGCCGCCAGGCAGCCGCAGCGGCTTGCCATCCAGCAGGACGGCGAACCGTCCTTCCGCCTCGGCGATGCGTGCCTGTTCCCAGAACCGCTTCACGCAGGCGCCCTCAGCGGCGCGTCGCCGCGGTGCGGGCCCGCGCCGCCGGGCGCGTGCGGCTCGAGGCCGTCGTCGTCGCGCGCTCGGCGCAGACCGGCGCCTCGAAGGGGTTCAGCACGTTGCGCTCCATGGAGACGTCGGCCAACGAGCTGGCATTGCTCTGCGCCAGCGCCGCCTGGAACAGCGGGCCGACATTCTGGCAGAAGCGCGAGCCCTGGCGGATGCCGTCCTGCGACTGCTCGTTCGCGAGCGTGGTGATGTAGCCATCCAGCGCGCGCTGGTGGCCGCCGCCGGCGGTGCGGCGGAAATGCCCCTGGATGGAGCGGTAGGCGCCGCCAAGCTCGCCCTGGAACTTTCGGACGAAGGCATTGTAGTCGTCGTCCCGGGCGCAGGTCAGCGCGGCCACCATCAGCTGGCTCTGCAGCGCACGCACCTCGAAGGCGGTGCGGTCGGCGCTCTGCACGCAGGATTGCGCGATGGCGGGGCCGGCGATGGCGACGGCGGCACCGGCGAGGATGAGGCGGAAGGCGGTCTTGGCGCGGCGCATGACTCGGGAAACTCCCCTGGGGACGCCCTGCCTGCCGCATCCGACCGGGCCGTGCAACCAATGTTGCACAACCCGAGCGTCGCGGCCGGACCCCCCGGTCCGAACGGCATCCCATGACCACCCAGTCCTACCGCATCGGCCGGCGTCCCGCAGCAGAAATTCAGCGGCGCAACGTCTTACAGCACGCCGATCAGATACAGGATGATGATGATCGGGATCGGCAGCCCGACCAGCCACAACAAGATGCCTTTCACGGCCCTCTCCTCCTTCGGAATGAGGGCGGAACGCCGCATCAGGCCTTTCGTTGCATCTTCTGGAACCTTGCCAGCCCGGCCAGCCGCCGGTCCAGGAAGGCCTCCGTCGCCATGCCCTCCGGCGACTGGTCCTGCAGCCAGAACGCCAGGGTCGCGCCATACACCCCGGCCAGCGTCGCCCTCCGCGTATACCAGGAAAAATCCGCCGAGGTATCGCCGGCCGCGGCCCACATCGCATCCGCCGTCCGCGCCACGGTCCGCGCGGCGGAGGCGAGGTTCCAGGGCAGTGACTGCACCGCCAGCGCCCGGCGCACCGCGTCCTTGTGCGGCGCGGCCTGCTCCAGCCGGATCAGCACGACGCGGCGGATCCGGGCGGGAATCCTTTGCGCCGCCAGGTCCTCCGCCACCGCCGCCGCCTCCATGTCCCGGTCGGCCAGGTCGCACCAGGCCTCGATCGCCTCCACCGGCCCGCGCGGGAACAGCCAGTCCTGCTCCAGCGCATCCCGGCCGAGGTCCGCCAGGCCGGCCGACAGCGCGGCACGGGTCCAGCCGAGCGCCGGCACATGCGGCAGGGCGGCGCGCAGGGCCTCGTCGCGTTCCTCGCTGCGTTCGATCACGATGCCGGCTCCTCGGTACGGGTGTACTGCGCCGCCTGGGCCGCCTGGGCGGCCTGGACCGCGGCGCGATGCAGGTCCTCGGTGAAGCCGAAGCGCGCGAGGTCCGGCATTCGCATCGGGTACAGCACGCCGTCCAGGTGGTCGGCCTCGTGCTGCATCACCCGCGCGGGCGTGCCGGCCGCCTCGCCCTCCATCAGACGGCCCTCGATGTCATAGCCGCGGAAGCGGATTCGCGCCGCGCGCGGCACCTCCCCCCGCAGGCCGGGGATGGACAGGCAGCCCTCCCACCCCTCCTCCGTCTCCTCCCCCACCGGGGTCAGTTCCGGGTTGATGATGGCCAGGATGTTCCCCGCCCCGCCGCGCCACACGAAGACCCGCAGGCCGACATGCACCTGCGGCGCGGCCAGGCCGAGGCCGGAGGCGTCCTCCATGGTCTCCGCCATGTCGGCGACCAGGCGGCGGATTTCCGGCGCCGTGGGGTCCGCCACCGGCAAGGCGGGCCGGATCAGCACGGGGTTGCCCATGCGGGCGATCTTCAGGATGGCCATCGGCGGTGCGGGTTCCGGTTGGTGCGCGCTACAAGGTAATGCGTCGGAGGCGCTACGGGAGGGTCTTTCGCGCGACGCGAATCCTGTGCTATGGCTCTGCCCATCGCGCTGGCGGTTCGGGTCATCTCCCGGACCGGCCGGCGCGCATCCGCGTTTCAGCTATCCTTAACACCAGAACCAGGAGGTTCCATCGCGTGCAGGTCGTCGTCCGCGACAATAACATCGACCAGGCCCTGAAGGCGCTGAAGAAGAAGCTTCAGCGTGAGGGTGTGTTCCGTGAAATGAAGCTCCGCCGCCATTACGAGAAGCCGTCCGAGCGCCGCGCCCGCGAGGCCGCGGAGGCCGTGCGCCGCGCGCGCAAGGTGGAGCGCAAGCGTCTGGAGCGGGAAGGCTTCTGAGCCTTCCACCGCCCGTCCTCCCCGGCGGGCCGACCTGACAAGCCGAATCACCACGGCGCGGAGGAAACTCCGCATCCCGCGGCTTCGTGCCGTCTTCACGCACCCATCGGAACCCGGTCTACTGGCCCGAGTCTGAGGAGCGGCATGATGGACGGCATGGATGCGGAACAGGCGCTGATCGCCCGCGCGCGGCGCGTGCTGCCCGCCGGCAGCTTCGGCAACTTCCCCGCCGAGATCATCCTGCGGGAGGGGCGCGGCGGCCGGGTCTGGGATCAGGCCGGCCGCGAATACGTGGATTTCCTGCTCGGCTCCGGCCCCATGTTCCTGGGCCACGGCCACCCCGAAGTCATCGCGGCGGTGCAGGAGCAGCTCGTCCGCGGCACCACCTTCTTCGCCAACAACGAACACGGCATCGCCCTCGCCGAGGCGATCGTGGACGCGCTGCCCTGCGCGGAGCAACTCCGCTACGTCGGCTCGGGCACCGAGGCGGACCTCTACGCCATGCGCCTCGCCCGCGCCTTTCGCGGCCGCGACAAGATCCTGAAGTTCGAAGGCGGCTACCATGGCATGAGCGACCACGGGCTGATGAGCCTGGCGCCACGCCATCTGGCGAACTTCCCGCAGGCCGTGCCCGATTCGCCGGGCATCCCGAGATCCGTGGCGGATGACGTGCTGGTGGCGCCCTTCAACGACCTGGATGCGGTGACGCGACTGGTGGAGGCCCATGCCGAGGACCTCGCCGGCGTCATCGTCGAGCCGCTGCAACGGCTGATCCCGCCCGCCCCGGGCTTCCTGCAAGGCCTGCGCGACCTATGCACGAAGCACGGCCTGGTGCTGATCTTCGACGAGGTCGTCACCGGCTTCCGCTTCGCCTATGGCGGCGCGCAATCCTACTACGGCGTCACACCCGACCTCTGCACATTGGGAAAAATCGTCGGCGGCGGCTTCCCGCTGGCGGCCATCGCCGGGCGTGCCGAGATCCTGTCGCTGTTCGACAAGGCGCTGGTGGGCGAGGACCGCGTGCTGATGCAGGTCGGCACCCTGTCGGGCAACCCGATCGCGGCCGTCGCGGGCCTCAAGACCCTGGAGATCCTGCGCCGCCCCGGCACCTACGAGACCGCCTTCGCCACCGGCCGCGCGCTGATGCAGGGCATGTCGGAGCGTATCGCCGCGGCCGGCCTGCCGGCGCAGGTGGTGGGCGAGCCGCCGCTGTTCGACGTGGTCTTCGCCGATGGTCCGATCCGGGACTACCGCGCCACGCTACGCGCCGACCGCGCGGTGCAGGCGCATGTGAACCGCGTGCTGCGCGCGGGCGGCATCCTGAAGGGCGACAGCAAATACTACGTCTCCACCGCGCATGAGCCGCGCGACGTGGACCAGACGCTGGGGGCTTTCGCCGAGGCGATGGCGACGCTGCCCCGGACGTTGCCCTGACCGAAGCCTCAGGCGACGCCGAAATGCAGCGCCAGCGCGTGCATGTCATGCGCCGGGATCACCCCGCTGCGGCTGATGTCCGATTCCTTGAGGTTCGGCACATAGAGCTGCCAGGCCTCCAGCACGCCGAGGTCCGGCGGCAGTTGCGCGCCGCCGCTCACCTGGATTTCCTTCGCCCGCGCGGCGGTGCGGCCGGAGGCGGTGGTGGGCGTGGCGTCGAACTTCTTCTGCGGCGCGAACAGGCCCCAAAACGCCTTGCAGTCCGACTTCAGGCGGACCTGCACGAAATTGTCCAGGTCGTTCCAGTCGACGCAGACGGCGGACATGAACCGCACCATCGCGCTCATGTCGATGCCGTTGAGCTTGGCCTGCTGGTAGCGGCCGAGCGCGCCCTCATAGTCTTCCTTGAAGGGCTTCACCGGGGACCACCACGGGGTGATGCCCCATTGGGTCGCCTGTGCCTTCCCTGCCGTCAGCTTGAACAGCATGAAGTCCTTCGGCAGCGTCTCGACGCGCACGGAGGGGACGCAGAAGGCGCTCTGGTGGGAGGCAGGCAGCCTGCCGAAATCCACCAGGCTCAATGTCTCGTTGATCATTAAACTTACCTTCCCATCCCGCAACATCCTATCAACCTAGGATGCCGCCGCGCCAGTGCCGGCGCGGCGCGAAACGGGCCGGGCGGCTACTTCTGCAGGCTCTGGACGATCTGCTGCGTCACCTTCTTGGCATCGCCGAACAGCATCATGGTGTTCGGGCGGAAGAACAGCTCGTTGTCCACGCCGGCATAGCCGCTGGCCATGCCGCGCTTGACGAAGAACACGGTCTTGGCGCGCTCCACGTCCAGGATCGGCATGCCGTAGATGGCGCTGGTCTTGTCCGTCTTCGCCGCCGGGTTCGTCACGTCGTTGGCGCCGATGACGTAGGCGACGTCGGCTTCGGCGAATTCGGCGTTGATCTCCTCCAGCTCATGCACCTCGTCGTAGGGCACGTTGGCCTCGGCCAGCAGCACGTTCATGTGGCCGGGCATGCGGCCGGCGACTGGGTGGATGGCGTAGGAAATCTCGGCGCCTTCCTTCTTCAGCAGGTCGGCCATTTCCCGCACCACCTGCTGCGCCTGCGCCACCGCCATGCCGTAGCCCGGCACGATGATGATCTTCTGGGCGTTCTTCATGATGTAGGCCGCATCCTCCGGGCTGCCGGCCTTCACGGGCGCGCGGTCCGCATTGCCCGCACCGGGGCCGGCCGCCGCACCCGAGTCACTGCCGAAGCCGCCCAGCAGCACGTTGATGATGCTGCGGTTCATGCCCTTGCACATGATGTAGGACAGGATGGCGCCCGAGGCGCCGACCAGCGCGCCGGTGACGATCAGCAGCAGGTTGCCGATGGTGAAGCCGATGCCCGCCGCCGCCCAGCCGGAATAGCTGTTCAGCATGGACACCACCACGGGCATGTCCGCGCCGCCGATCGGGATGATCAGCAGGAAGCCGAGCGCGAAGGACAGCAGCGCGATCAGCCAGAACAACGCCGGGGAGCCGGTGACGACGAAGGCGATCACCAGCACCAGCAGCAGCGCTCCCAGCGCCGCGTTCAGCATGTGCTGGCCCTTGAAGATGATCGGCGCGCCGGACATGCGCCCGTCCAGCTTGGCGAAGGCGATGACCGAGCCGGAGAAGGTGATGGCGCCGATCGCGAGGCCGAGCGACATCTCGACCAGCGAGGCGCCCTTGATGTTGCCCACGGTGCCGATGCCGAAGCTTTCCGGCGAGTAGAAGGCCGCCGCCGCCACGAACACCGCCGCCATGCCGACCAGGCTGTGGAAGGCCGCGACAAGCTGCGGCAGCGAGGTCATCTGGATGCGCTGCGCCAGCAGCGTGCCGATGGTGCCGCCGATGGCGAGGCCCGCCAGCACCAGCACGATTCCGCCCGCGCCCATGCCCGGCCGCAGCAGGGTCGCGATGATCGCGATGCCCATGCCGATCATGCCGTACAGGTTGCCCTGGCGGCTGGTCTCGGGGTTCGAAAGCCCCCGCAGCGCCATGATGAACAGGACCGAGGCGACGAGATACGCCAGGGTCGAGAGGGTCTGTCCCATGGCTCAGCCGCCCTTCTTCTTGAACATGGACAACATGCGCCGGGTCACCAGGAAGCCGCCGAAGATGTTCACCGAGGCGAGCGTCACGGCGATGAAGCCGAAGATCTGCGCGGCGACGCTCTCGGCCAGGCCGGTCGCCAGGATGGCGCCGACGACGATGACGGAGGAGATGGCGTTGGTGACGCCCATCAGCGGCGAGTGCAGCGCCGGGGTCACGTTCCACACCACGTAGTAGCCGACGAAGCAGGCCATCAGGAAGATGGTCAGCAGCAGCAGGAAGGGCTCCGCCGCCGCGGCGACCGGCGCCGCGGTCTCCGCCAGTTGCCGCGCATGCTCGGCGAGCAGCGCGGCGCGGTCCGAGATCGAGGCCGCCTCGTTGGCGATCTGATTGGGTGTCATGCCAGGATCTCCTCAGGCGGCCGGGAGCGATGCGTGGACCACGGCGCCGGCGCGGGTCAGCGTGACGCCCTTGATGATGTCGTCCTCCGGGTTCAGCACCGGCTTCTTGGCCTCCTTGTCCCAGAAGGTGGTCAGGAAGGTCAGCAGGTTGCGCGCGTACAGCGCGGAGGACGCACCGGAAATCCGCCCGGGCCAGTTGCGGTAGCCCAGGATCTTCACGCCGTTGGCGGTCGTCGTCATCTCACCCGGCACCGTCGCGGCGCAGTTGCCGCCGGCGTCCGCGGCAAGGTCCACGATGATGCTGCCCGGCTTCATGGAAGCGACCATCGCCTCGTTCACCAGGATCGGCGCGCGGCGGCCCTGCACCAGCGCGGTGCAGACGACGATGTCCTGCTTGGCGATGTGGGTTGCGACCACCTCGGCCTGCTTGGCGTAGAACTCGGCGGACAGCTGCTTGGCGTAGCCGCCGGCGGTCTGCGCCGACTTGCTCTCCTCGTCCTCGTGGCCGACGAAGCTGGCGCCGAGGGACTTGATCTCCTCCTTCGCCGCCGGCCGGACATCGGTGGCGGAGACCCGCCCGCCGAGGCGCCGCGCCGTCGCGATGGCCTGCAACCCGGCAACGCCCGCGCCCATCACGAAGACATTCGCCGCCGGGATGGTGCCGGCCGCGGTCATCAGCATCGGGAAGCCGCGGTCGAACGCCGTCGCGGCCTCCACCACCGCGCGGTAGCCCGCGAGATTGGCCTGGGAGGACAGCACGTCCATCGACTGCGCGCGGGTGATGCGCGGCAGCAATTCCATCGAGCACGCCTCGATGCCGAGCTGCGCGTAGGTGTCCGCCATGGCGCGGTCGGCACCCAGCGTGCCGATCAGGATGGCGCCGCGCGGGATCATGGCGAGTTCGTCGACCTCACCCTCCCCGGTGCCGAGCGGCGCGCGCACCTTCAGCACCAGCCCGGCACTGGCCAGCGCCGTGCCGGCATCCGGCGCAACCTCGGCCCCGGCCTCGGCATACTGGCTGTCCGGGAATCCGGAGGCGAGGCCGGCCCCGGTCTCCACCGAAACGGTGCAGCCGAGAGCGATCAGTTTCTTCGCCGTCTCGGGCGTCGCGGCCACCCGCGTCTCGCCTCCGCGACGTTCGCGCAATACCGCAACGCGCATCAATACCACCCCCTCGGCCCTGGACAATTCGTTAGGTCAAAGTCGCAGCCATATGCCGGTGCCCCGCAAGTCTTGCAAGGACGCCACGTTCCGGCGCGGTATGCTACCGCCTTCCAACGGCAGACGAGTCACGGCAGATGTTGTTGCGCGAAGCGGCGGATGGTTCCTTCCTGGCGATCAGCCAGCCGATGCACGCCCTGGTCTCCGGCCAGATGGCCCGCGCCTGGGGCGCGCCAGGCTTCGCGCCCGTCGAGCCCTTCGAGGATGTCGCCACCGCCTGCGCCCAGCACGATGTCGCCTGGATGAGCTGGGAGGCCGCGCCGACGCTGGATGCCGCCACCGGCCTGCCGCACATGTTCCGCGCCGTCGGCGCCAGCCGCCATGCGCCGATGTGGGCGGAGGGTGTCCAGCGCGCCCTGGTTGCGTGGGGCCCCTGGGTCGCGCTGCTGGTCAGCCGGCATGGCAGCCTGATCTATGGCAGCTACGCCGACCGCCACCAGCTCGACCGCGCCGACGCCGAGGCGGCGGAGCGCTACCTGGCCGAACAGGCGGTGGTGCAGCAGGACCTCGCGGCCCGGCTCGGCGCAGAACCCGCGCAGGTCGAGGCGGCCTCCGCGCTGGTGGCGGTGACGGATGCGCTGAGCCTCGCGGTCTGCGGCGGCGTGCAGACCATCGGCGGGGTCGGCACCGCGCCGATGGCGGATGGCAGCCGCGTGAAGCTGGCGCTGTCCGAGTCGGACGGCGTGCTCGCCATCGCGCCCTGGCCGTTCCGCCTGCCGGAGGTGACGCTGCACTGGCACGCCCGCCACTTCGCCGCCGGCACGCGCTGGACCGATGAGGCGCGGATGCGCGCCGACCTGGCCGCGGCGCCGCAACAGGCCGTGGCGGCGCGCCTTGTGCCGGGCTGATCAGGCCGGCGGCGCGATCTCCGGCACCGTCGCCCCGGCCTCCCGCAGCGCACGGATGGCGCCCGGGTGGAAGGCCAGCACCCGGTTGGTGCCGGCATTCGCCGCCAGCGTACCGGCGGCGGCGGCCGAGATCTCCTGCCGCGGATCGCCGGCGGACAGCACGGCGCGGGTCACGGCATAGGCCACCTCCTCCGGCAGCGCCGCATTGGCGATGACGAAGTTCCAGGCGGCGAAGGACATCACTGGCGCGTCCTGCCCGCGATAGGTGCCGGCGGCGACCGTCAGCGGCGCCAGATGCGGCAGGCGCGCGACGACGCCGCGCGAGACCTCCTCCCCCGGCCCGATAATCACGCTGTCCGTGCCGTTGGCGACCATCACCAGCGCCGGAATCGGCAGCACCGCGCCCTGCCACAGCGCGTCGATCTCGCCGCGCAGCGTCGCCTCCGCCAGCGGCGCGCTGTCGCCGGAGACGATCTCGGCGGAGATGCCGGCGACTTCGGCGGCGGCGCGGAAGAAGGTCTCGGCCGGGCCACGGGCGGGGCCGCAGCCGACCTTCTTCCCCGCCAGATCGGCGAAGCGGGTCAGGCCACGGGCGCGCGGGGCGGCGGCCATGAAGCCGGTCTCGTACATCGGGAACAGCGCCCGCACCGCGCGGTGCCTGCGCCCGCCGGCGGCCGGCGTGCCCTGCAAGGCATCCACCACGCTACCCAGGAAGGCGGTGGCGATGGCGCCCGGCTCATCCTCCACCCGCCGCAGATTCTCCAGGCTGCCGGCCGAGCGCCGCACCTCCAGCATCACGCCCTTCGTGGCCGCGAAGCGCGCGACCGCCTCGCCATAGGGCAGGAAGGCGCTGCCGGGGCCGGCCGTGTAGAAGGGCAAGGCCGCCGCCTGGGCGCGCGCCCTCGGGACGGCGAGCAAGGCGGGGGTGGCGAGCATCAGGCTGCGGCGGCGCATGGCGGGCGTTCCTTCTGGTCTCGCAGCAGCCTGTCCCGGCTTGCCAGCCCTGTCAAAGACATTATAGCATGAACTTGTATCAATAACCCACGCGCATAGGATGAGGCGGGATTGTCCGAGGCCGACCCCGACACACCCGATTTGCCCAGCCTGCGGGAGTTCGAGGTGCTGTCGGCCGTCCTCGCGCACCGCACCACCGCCGCGGCGTCCCGCGCGCTCGGCATCTCGCAGCCGGCCGTGTCCCGCGCCCTGGCGGGGCTGGAGGCGCGGCTCGGCCGGGCGATGTTCCGGCGCGAAGCCGGGCTGCTGGTGCCGACCGCCGAAGCCGCCGACCTCAGCGCGGAGGCGCAGCGCGCCATCGGCAAGCTGAAGCGCCTGGTCGGCCAGGCCGGCCCGGCGGAGGCCGATCGCAGCCTGCACCTGATCACCACCACCACCATGGCCCAGTGCTGGCTGCACCGGGTCCTGCCGCCGATGCTGCGGGCGCATCCGGAACTGCGGGTACAGGTCGAGATCGCCGCCTCCTCCGCGGTGCTGAACGCGGTGGCGGATGGCACGGCGCAGTGCGGGTTGCTCGACGGCTTCGCCCCGCATGCCAGCCTTTCCGCCGCAATCCTGCATCGCGGCGAGGCGCATGTGGTGCTGCCACGTGATCATTCCCTGGCGGCGCGCCCGGCGCTGGGCGCGGCGGACCTGGCCGGTCTGCCGCTGGTCGCCCTGCCCCGGCGCTTCGCACTGCGGGCGCGGGTGGACCAGGCGTTCCGGGATGCCGGGCTGGTGCCGGCCATCGCCATGGAATGCGCCACCGCGGTCTTCGCGGCGGAGATGGTGCTGCGCGGCGTCGGGATCGGCATCCTCAACGCGTTCCCGCTTCGCGCGTTCTACCCCGGCCTCAGCTTCCGCCCCTTCCTGCCGGGGCTGGCGATGGAGATCGCGCTGGTGGTACCGCGGGCCTCCCCGCCGCGGGCCACCGTGGACCTTCTCTCCGCCTGGCTGAAGCAGGCGCTGCCCGACCCCAACCCCAAAAAGGATACGCTGCCATGACCCGACCCGGACCCACCCGCCGAACCCTGCTCGGCGCCGCCGCCGCGCTGCCGCTGGCCGCGCCCGCGCTCGCGCAGGGCAACTGGCCCAGCCGCCCCATCCGCCTGGTGGTCCCCTTCCCGCCCGGCGGCGCCGTGGACATCACCGGCCGCCTGCTGGCGGAACGGCTGCAGCCGATCCTCGGCCAGCCCATCACCATCGACAATCGCGGCGGCGCCGGCGGCAACATCGGCGGCGATGCGGTGGCGAAGGCGCAGCCGGACGGCTACACGCTGCTGCTCGGCACCGCGACCATCCTGGCCGCCAACAAGTTCCTGTTCCGCCGCTCCATGCCCTTCGACCCGTTGAAGGACCTCACGCCGGTGACGCGGGTCACGACGGGTACGGTGCTGCTGGTGGTCAATGCGCAGCGGCCCTGGCGCAGCTTCGCGGACCTGGTCGCCGCGGCGAAGCAGGCGCCGGGTCGCATCACCATGGGCTCCTCCGGCACCGGCACCGTCAGCCACCTGACGCTGACCAAGGTGAATGCGGCGGCGGGCATCGACATCACCCATGTGCCCTATCGCGGCGGCGGCCCCGCCATCGCGGACCTGCTGTCCGGCACCATCGACATGATGTTCGACGTGATCCCCGCCCTGATGCCGCATGTCCGCGAAGGCCGATTCCGGGCGCTGGCCGTGGGCTCCGCCGACCGCGTCACCTACGTGCCGGAACTGCGGGACGTGCCGGGGATGGGCGAGCTGCTGCCGAACCAGGGCATCGACATGCAGTCCTGGTACGCGGTCAACGCCCCCGCCGGCACCCCCGCCCCCATCGTGGGGCGCCTGCATGAGGCGCTGGTGCGGGTGGTGCGGTCGGATGATTTCAAGGCGCGGATGGAGCCGCTGGGCTTCACCCCCGTCGCCGATGACAGCCCGGCCGCCTATGGTCAGTACCTGCAGCAGCAGGAGCAGTTCTGGAAGGCCCTGGTCGAGGCCTCCGGCGCCACGCTCGACTGACGGCCCGGAGAACCGCCGCGCATGAACGACCCCGTCGACCCCGCCACCCGCGCCCGCGCCGTCCAGGCGGCGCGCGGCGCGGTGCGCTTCGACCTGCTGCTGGCCGGCGGCACCGTGGTGGATGTGGCGACGGGAGATTTGCGCGCCGCGGATATCGGGATCGTCGGCCCCCTGATCGCCTCCGTTCACGCGCCCGGCGCGCGGGCGGATGCGGACCGGGTGCTGGACGTGGCCGGGCGCTGGATCGCGCCCGGCTTCATCGACAGCCACCTGCACTACGAAAGCAGCCTGATGACGCCGGCCGACTATGCCAGCGTCGTCGTCCCCGCCGGCACCACCACCTGCGTCTGGGACCCGCATGAGCTGGCCAATGTACTGGGCCTGCGCGGCGTGCGCTGGGCGGTCGAGGCCTCCCGCCACCTGCCGCTGCGCACGCTGGTCGCCGCGCCCTCCTGCGTACCCTCCGCCCCCGGGCTGGAACTGGCGGGCGCCGAGATCGGCGCGGCCGAGATGGCGGAGATGCTGTCCTGGCCGGAGGTGGTGGGCGTCGCGGAGGTGATGGACATGCCCGGCGTGCTGCGCGGCACGCCGCACATGCAGGGCATCGTCGGCGCCGGCCTGGCCGCCGGCAAGACCGTCAACGGCCATGCGCGCGGCCTGCTGGATGCGGATCTGCAGGCCTATGCCGCGGCCGGTGTGACCTCCGACCACGAGATCACCGGCACAGCGGATTTCCTCCAGAAGCTGCGCGCCGGGCTGACGGTGGAGTTGCGCGGCAGCCACGACCAGGTGCTGCCCGGCGCGATTGCCGCGCTGGCCACTCTGCCGCTGCTGCCGCCCAACCTGGTGCTGGCGACCGACGACGTCTTCCCGGACGAGTTGGTGGCCAAGGGCGGCCTGCGCGACACCATTTTCCGAGTTGTCGCCCGAGGCCTGTCACCCATCGCCGCCATCCGGCTGGCAACGCTGCACGCCGCGATGCGGCTGAAGCGGGACGACCTCGGGCTGGTGGCGCCCGGGCGGCGGGCGGATCTCGTGGTTCTGTCGGACCTTGCCGCGGTGCGGGTGGACCGCGTGCTGGTGGGTGGGGAGCTGGTGGCCGAAGCGGGCGCGCTGCTGGTGCCGCCGCCACGCCGCACGGATGCACCGACCGATACGACGAAGCTGCCGCCGCAATCGCCGGACGCCTTCCGCCTGCGGGTGCGCGGCGTGCGGGATGGCGCGGCCCGGCTGCGGCGCATCCTCGGCGCGCGCTTCGTGTCCTGGGGCGAGATCGAGGTCGAGGTGCGCGGCGGCATCGCGACGCCGCCGCCCGGCCATGCGGTGCTGACCCTCATCCACCGCCACGGCCGCGCGCCCGCCCTGCCGCAGACCTGCCTGACCGATGGCTGGGGCGAGATGCGCGGCGCCATCGCCACCACCGTCGCGCATGACAGCCACAACCTGCTGGTCCTCGGCGGCACGGCCGAG
Organism: Falsiroseomonas sp. E2-1-a20; assembly: GCF_051433195.1. NCBI lineage: Bacteria > Pseudomonadati > Pseudomonadota > Alphaproteobacteria > Acetobacterales > Roseomonadaceae > Falsiroseomonas > Falsiroseomonas sp. E2-1-a20. The sequence continues at coordinate 147,597 of NZ_JBHMFT010000009.1, forward strand.
GACATGGCGGCGGCCGCCAACGCCGTCATCGGTGCGGGCGGCGGCATGGCGGTGGCCGCCGGCGGCGTGGTGACGGCGCTGCTGCCGTTGCCCATCGCGGGTCTGCTGGCCCAGACACCTCCGGCCGAGACCGCCGCCAACTTCGCGCGGCTGCGGCAGGCGGCCGATGCGGTGTGCGACTGGCTGCCGCCCTACCGCGTGTTCCGCGGCATCACCGGCATCTCCCTCGCCTGCAATGCCGGACCGCATTTGACCGACCTCGGCCTGACCGATGGCACCACCGGGGAGGTCTACGACCCGGCGGAACCGCTGATGGCGTGACGCGCCGGCACGCGGCGCCAGTCGAGCCAGAAGGCGAAGGCCGCCAGCAGCAGCACGCCGGCCGGGACCAGCACCAGCTCCAGCCACCAGGCCCGCGCCGGGAACAGCTCGAAGGCGAGCGACACGCCCCAGCTCAGGAACAGGCCGAGGCAGAACACATGCAGGCTGTGCTGGCCGATGGTCGCCAGCACGCGCGGCACCAGCCCGTGCATCCAGGGCGCATCGCGCGGCACCAGCACCGCCACCAGCCAGGCCAGCACCAGCGCATGCGCCAGCCGCAGCGGGCCGAGCGTGCCCTTGTCCGCCAGCGTTTCCATCAACGCCGACGGCGCGGCGATCCAGCCATGATGCCCCGCCTTCACCCAGAGCCCCACGACCAGCACCGCCGTGGCCAGCGCGAACAGCGCCGGGTGCCGCGGCAGCGGCGGCCCGCCGAGCAGGGCGCGGCGACCGACCCAGGCCCCGAGCAGGAACAGAAGCTGCCAGGCAAAGGGGTCGAAGGTGATGTAGGTGCCGCCCAGGCCCGGCGGCGCCAGGCCGAAGATTTGGGTCGCGGCATAAAGGCCGATCGGCGCCAGCAGCGCCCGGTCGCCGAAGCGGTCCAGCAGCCACAGGAACGGCGCCAGCAGCAGCATGCAGAACACGAACAGCGGCAGGATGTCCATGAAGGTCGGCTGGTACAGCAGCGCCAGCGTCGCCGGCACCGCCCGCAGCGGGTCCTGCGCCAGCCAGGCCCAGCCGGTGTCCTGCACCAGCCCCGGCAGCGGCACCCGCATCTGCACCCAGAAGACCATGGCCGCGAACAGCACGAAGACCACCAGATGCGTCAGGTACAGCCGCCGGACGCGCCCCAGCAGGTCGCCGGCCGCGGAGGCAAACCCGTCCCGCGCCCGCTTCAGCGTGAAGACGGAGCCCAGCGCCAGGCCGGACAGCAGCACGAACTGCTCCGAACTGTCCGAGATGCCCCAGGCCGCGTGGATGCCCCAGAAGAACAGCACGGTGTAGGCATGGCTGATGAAGATGGAGACCTGCATCCAGCCGCGCAGCACATCCATCCGCACATCGCGCGGCGGGCGCTTGAGCGCCACCGGCACGGCCTGCTCCGCCGCCATCGGCGTCAGGCCGCCTGCGGCAGGAAGCGGGCCCGCAGCGCCGCGATCACGGCCAGGGCCTCCGCCCGGTGGGCGAACAGCACGAACAGCGCCATGAACCAGGTGAACACCGCCTCCTTGAACAGGCCGCCGCCATCGCCGTAGGGGTCGATGCCCAAGGGGCTCACGACGTGGAAGAAGATCGCGCCGGACATGGTGCCGAGCGACAGCGCCGCACCCCACATCCGCGTGCGCGGGATCAGCACCAGCACCGCGCAGAAGATCTCCAGGATGGCGACGAACAGCCGGAACGGCTTCTCGCCACCCGGCGTGCCGAGCCAGTCGGACAGGATGGTGAAGAGGTAGACCGAGCCCTCGTTCCCGGTCAGCTTGAACTGCTGGTACCAGGTCAGCTCATAGGCAATCCAGATCGCCGCCGGCCAGGCCAGGAGCTTCAGGATGCGGTCTGTGCCCGGCGAGAGGGTCATCATGGCGTGAAGCTCCGGTGGATCGATGCACCGTGCTTCGCCGGGGTTCCGCCACCGGTTACGCCGCTTCGTCCTCCGCCAGAAGGTCGACGCTGACCGACAGCTTCTGCCGCCCACCGCCCAGCAGGATGCCCGTCACCGGGCTGACATCGGCGAAGTCACGCCCCCAGCCCAGCAGCAGGTGCTCGTCGGAGACCACCAGGTCGTTGGTCGGGTCGAGGTCCACCCAGCCATGCGCAGGCCCGAGCCAGCAGCCGACCCAGGCATGGCTCTGGTCCGCCCCCTGCCGCCGCTTCTGCCCCGGCGGCGGCCGGGTGCGCACATAGCCGGAGACGTAGCGCGCCGGCAGGCCGAGCGCGCGCAGCCCCGCGATCATCAGATGCGCAAAGTCCTGGCAGACCCCGGCGCGCTGGGCCAGCACCTGGCTGACCGGGGTGGAGATGGTGGTGACGCCGGCCTTGAAGGCGAAGTCCCGCCGGATGCGCGCGCACAACTCCCGCACCCCTTCCAGGATCGGCCGGCCGGGCGTGAAGGATTTCGCGGCATAGACCCCTGCCCCGCGCTCGGCCGGTGCCAGGGCGCTCGGCATGGCGAATTCGGCGGCATCCCACCCCTCCGCCGCACGTGCCGCGGCGCGCACCGCTTCCCAGGGCGGCGTCCCGGCGGCCGGCGGCGGCGGCGCGAAGTCGACATCGACGACGGCGTCCAGCACCACCTCGAAGGCGTCGTGCGTGGTCTCGAGCGACAGCCAGGTGACGCCGTTGCCGAAATGGTCGGTGCCGTCGCTGCGCTGGCCACCCGGCGGCGTCACGGTGATGACGGCGGAGCGCACCACCTGCCCCGGCACCACGCGCGGCGTCAGGTGCATCAGGTGCGTCGCCAGGTCCACGGCGCGGCCATAGGCGTAGGCGGTGCGGTGGCACAGCGTGTAGCGCGTCATGCCTCGGCGCCCACTTCCGGCTCGTCCTGCCCCAGCACGCGGGTGCGGACATGGCTGACATAGCGCCGTGCCACGGCATCGGACAACGCCGCGGTCTCGGCTTCCAGCGCATGCAGCGCAGCCGGCAGCGCCGCCACCGCGGCATCGCGGTCGGTGGAGACCAGCACCGCATCGACCAGCGCCTGCGGCCGCGCGGCGAGGCCCGCCGCGGTTGCCGCCAGCGTATCGCCGGCGCCCGCGATCTCCGCCAGCCGGTCGGATACCGCCGCCAACTGGAACGCCAGCGCGCGCGGATTACCGGGGTCCGCCAGCACCAGGTCCAGCACCGGCGCCGCCTGCACGGCGGCCAGGTAGCGCGCGCGATAGGTCAGCGCGCTGTCGCAGATCTCCAGCGCCAGGCGCAGCCCGGCCTCGATGCGCGGTGCCGGCTGGTCCAGCGCATGCGCCAGGTTGCGCGCCGTCGCCGTCGCCCGCTCGATCCGCCGGCCGAGGTCGAGGAACATCCAGGCGCCGCCGCGCACCATGTTCTCCGCCGCGATGCCGGACACCGCGTTGCAGAAGCGGATGATGGCGGTGGCGGCGGCGGCCAGCGCATCGTCGCCGCCGGCCCCCGACAGCAGCCGGGCGCGGCCCTCCTGGATCAGATGCGCGAAGGCCGCCCACATGTCATGCGTCAGCCGGTCCCGCACCGCCACCTGCGGCCGTTCCACCGCTTCCAGCAGGCCGAGCAGCGCACCGCCCGGCGCCGCCGCTTCCCGCAGCGCGCGCGGCAGCGCCTTGCCATCGGCCGGGCTGGCCGCCGCCTCCGCCGAGATCAGCCCCGCCGCCTGGAGGCAGCGCGCCAGGGCGCGGATCTCGGCGATCTCGCGCGGCATCGCCGCACCACGCAGCAGCCGGGCGAGCAGGGCGCGCAGCAGCCGCGCGGCCGCGTCCAGACGCTCGATGGTACGGCCGAGCCAGTACAGATCGTCCGCGACGCGGCTCGGCAGTTCGCCGGAGGACCGGCGGATCGCCAGCGGCGCGGCGCGTGGCGCGGCGGGGCCCACGATGTCCTGCGCATCCTCCGCGATCACCCAGACATCCTTGGCCGCGCCGCGCCGCGCCGGCGGGCCGGCGATGGCGCCGCTGCCGTCCAGCACATGGGCGAGGCCGCCCGGCATGGCGCGCCACGCACCCGCCGCATCGCGTGCCAGGAACATCCGCAGGGTGACCGGCGCCGGCTCCAGCGCCGCCCCGGCGAGGCGCGGCGTGGCGGAGGGCGCCATCGGGCGCGTCGCCGCATACATCCAGGCGGCGGCGTTGCCCTTCTCGGAGAAGACCTCCAGCGCGCCGAGCGGCGTCGCCTGCCCGGGATCGAAGGCCGAGCGCAGGCGCCAGGCCTCGGGCGCCGCCTGCACACGGGCGCGGGCGTCCGCGTCGCCCATCCACAGCGTCTCCAGCCACTCCAGCGCCAGATCCTCCTCCAGCAGGAAGCGCGCGGCCGCCGGCAGGTAGGGCGCGGCGCCGGGTGCTTCCGCCAGCATCGAACCGGGCGCATTCACCAGCCGTACCGCGCCTGACCGCATCGCCTGCATCAGCCCGGGCACGCCGGAGCCGGTGGAGAATTCCAGCGGGTCCGAAACCTCCCCCTTGATGCGCCGCAGGATGACATCGACGCGCCGCAGGCCGCGCAGGGTCTTCAGGAACACATGCCCGTCGCGCACCGTGAGGTCGCCGGATTCGACCAGCTCCAACCCCAACTCGCGCGACAGGAACAGGTGCTCCAGCCAGGTCTCCTGCTTCGCGCCCGGAGACAGCAAGGCGAGGCGCGGGTTGTCCACACCCTCCGGCGCCAGCGCCTGCAAGGCATCCAGCCAGGTGTCGAAGAAGGGGCGCAGGCTGCGGACATGCACGGCGCGGAACGCCTCCGGCAGCACGCGCGCCAGCAGGGCGCGGTTTTCCGCCGCGAAGCCCACGCCATTCGCGCCGCCACAGCGATCCGCCAGCACCCGCCAGGCGCCGTCCGGCCCGCGCAGCAGGTCGGCGCCATAGAAGGTCAGCCGCGGAAAGGGATTGGGCGCCGGCACCCGGCAGGGCCGCAGGAAATGCGGGTTGCCGAAGACCAGGGCTGCGGGCAGCACGCCCTCCGACAGCAGAAGCTGCGGGCCGTACAGGTCGTCCAGCATCGCCGCCAGCAGCCGCGCCCGCTGCGCCAGCCCGGCTTCGAGCCGCGCGAACTCACCGGCCGGCAGGATCAGCGGCACCGGGTCGCAGCGCCAGGGCCGGCTGGTGCGGCTGGTCTCCGTGGCAAGGACGGTGGCGACGCCCTCCTCCTCGAAGGCGCGATCCAGCCGCCGCGCGCGTTCCGCCACCGCCGGGTAGCCCAGCGAGGAGAAGGCGCCGAGCAGGCCGCGCCATTGCGGACGGACCTGGCCGTTGCCGTCCACCATCTCGTCCAGTTGGTGCGGGGCGTTCTCCGCTGGGGCCGGCGCGTCGGTCAGCGGGCACGCCTCAAATCGAGCGTGCGCGGCGTGGCGCGAGAGGCAACGACGCGCGGTGCCTCCATCGCACCGGGCGTGTGCCCCATCGGCATGAACAGGGCACGCCGCCGCGCCTCCGCCTCGTTCGCATTGACCGGGAAGGTCTGGTAGTTGCGCCCGCCCGGATGCGCCACGTGGTGCTGGCAGCCGCCGAGGCTGCGCCCCGTCCAGCTGTCCCACACGTCGAAGGTCAGCGGCGCCTGGGCGCGCACCGTCGGGTGCAGCGCGCTCGGCGGGTCCCACGCCTTGAAGCGGATGCCAGCGACGTACTCGCCCTCCGTCCCCGTCGGCGCCAGCGGCACCGCGGCGCCGTTGCAGGCGAGCACGAAGCGCTCATCGACCCAGCCCGTCACCCGCGCCTGCAGGCGCTCCACGCTGCTGTCGACATAGCGCGTGGTGCCGCCGGCGGAGGCTTCCTCGCCCAGCACATGCCAGGGCTCCAGCGCGTTGCGCAGTTCCAGCTCCATGCCGCGCAGCGCGATGTGGCCGACCTTGGGAAAGCGGAATTCGAAATGCGGTTCGAACCAGGCGGCATCGACGGGGAAGCCGAGCGCCTGCACTTCCTCGATCACCTCGGCGAAATCCTGCCGCGCGTGGTGGTGCAGCATGAATTCGTCATGCAGCCGCGTGCCCCACTTGATCAGGCGCCGTTCATACGGGCGCTGCCAGAAGCCGGCGACCAGCGACCGCAAAAGCAGTTGCTGCGCCAGCGACATCCGCCAATGCGGCTGCATCTCGAAGCCACGGAACTCCACCAGCCCGCGCCGGCCACCGGCATTGTTCGGGTCATACATCTTGTCGATGCAGAACTCCGTGCGGTGCGTGTTGCCGGTCATGTCCACCAGCAGGTTCCGGAAGATCCGGTCGGTCAGCCAGGGCGGCGAGGCCTCGCCCATGCGCGGCACCTGCGCCAGCGCCGTCTCCAGCTCATGCACCGCATCGCCGCGTGCCTCGTCCACGCGTGGATGCTGGCTGGTCGGGCCGATGAACAGGCCGCTGAACAGATACGAGAGCGAGGGATGGTTGTGCCAGAAGCCGACCAGCGACTTCAGCAGGTCCGGCCGCCGCAGGAACGGGCTGTCCGCCGGCTCCGCCGCGCCCATCACCATGTGGTTGCCGCCGCCGGTGCCGACATGGCGGCCGTCCAGCATGAACTTCTCCGCCGCCAGCCCGATCTGGCGCGCTTCCTCGTACAGCACCTCCGTCCGCGCGCTGAGGTCGGGCCAGCTGGCCGAGGGATGCACGTTCACCTCGATCACCCCCGGATCGGGCGTGACGGAGAAGTTCAGCAGGCGCGGATCGCCCGGCGGCTGGTAGCCTTCCAGGAACACGCGGCGGCCGGCGTCGCGCGCCACGTCCTCGATCGCCGCCACCAGGTCGATCCAGTCCTGCGCCAGGGCCAACGGCGGCAGGAAGATGTGGATCAGCCCGCCGCGGCTTTCGACGCACAGCGCCGTCCGCACCACGCCGGGTTCCTCCTTCCCCGGTTCCGGGACAGGCTGCTCGATGATGCGCGCGCGCTCCCCGGTCCCATCGCGTCGCGGCCGCAGCGGCTCGCGCCGCGCAAATGGATCGGGCTCCGGCTGTGCCTCAATGGCGTCCTCGGAGGCCCAGGGCAGGCTGTCCAAGGGTAGGCGAAAACCCATCGGGCTGTCGCCGGGGATCAGCAGCAACTCGCCGTCGCGGAACGACCATTTGCCGGATTCCCAGGCGCGATCCGCGCCCTCCCCGGCCCGGCGCAGCGGCAGGACGGAGCCGACCTCCGCCGCCAGCCCACCGGCGAACAGCCGCGCCAGGCGCGCGCGTTCCAGCGGATCCTTCAGCTTGCTGTCCTCCGCCACGACGTTGGCGGGCAGCAGCTTCTCCTTCCACAGGTAGTAGTGGACATCCTCCCGCGCCGGCATCCGCAAAGCGGGATCAAGGCCGAGGCGGCCGGCCAGCATCACGGCGAATTCCGCCGCGTCCTGGGCGGTCGCATCATCCGTGTCGTCGTCGCTGGCCAGCAGCGCCGGGTCGGTCCAGACCGGCTCGCCATCCGCCCGCCAGTGGCAATGCAGCCCCCAGCGCGGCAGCGGCTCGCCCGGATACCACTTGCCCTGCGCGTAGCCGAGCGCCGAGCCCGGCGCCCACAGCCCCTGCAACCGCCGCAGCAGCCGCCCCGCCAACTTGCGCTTGGTCGGGCCGAGCGCATCCGTGTTCCACTCCGCCGCGTCGCGGTCGCCCTCCGCCACGAAGGTCGGCTCGCCGCCCACCGTCAGGCGCACGTCGCCGGCGACCAGGGCCGCATCGACCTTGGTGCCGAGCGCCATGATCCGCGCCCAGTCGTCTTCCGTGTAGGGTTTGGTGACGCGCGGCGACTGCGCCACGCGGCGGACTTCCATGTGGAACCCGAATTCGGTCTCCGCCTCGTCCACGCCGCCGGTGATCGCCGCGGCGGAGGCCGGCTCCGGAGTCGCGGCCAGCGGGATATGGCCCTCCCCCGCCAGCAGGCCGCTGGTCGGGTCGAGGCCGATCCAGCCGGCGCCGGGCACATACACCTCGCACCAGGCGTGCAGGTCGGTGAAGTCCGTCGTGGTGCCCTGCGGGCCGGTCACCGACTTGATGTCGGGGACAAGCTGGATGAGGTAGCCGGAGACGAAGCGGGCGGCGAAGCCCAGATGCCGCAGGATCTGCACCAGCAGCCAGCCGGAGTCGCGGCAGGAGCCCTTCCGGTTGGACAGCACCTCCTCAGGCGTCCAGACGCCGGGCTCCAGCCGGACGATGTAGCCGATCTCGGTGGACAGCTTCTGGTTCAGATCGACCAGGTAGTTGACGGTGTTCGGCGCCTGCCGCGGCACGCCCTTCAGATAGGCCTCCAGCAGCGGCCCGGGGGCTGGGATCCGCCGGAACGGCGCCAGTTCCTGCGCCAGCACCGGGTCGTATTCGAAGGGAAACGCCTCGGCCTCGGGCTCCACGAAGAAGTCGAAGGGGTTGATCGTGGCCATGTCGGCCAGCAGGTCGACGGTGACGGAGAATTCCCGCACCCGGTCCGGGAACACGACGCGGGCAATGAAATTCCCCTGCGGGTCCTGCACCCAGTTCAGGAAATGCGGCTTCGGCGAGATGTCGAGGGAGTAGGACAGGATCGGCGTGCGGCAATGCGGCGCCGGGCGCAGCCGGATCAACTGCGGCGACATGCCCACCAGCCGGTCGTAGCTGTAGCTGGTGCGATGGGTGAGCGCAGCGTGGATGCTCATGGGGAGGGGGTGTCCGGCCGGGATTTTCGCTCTCCGCTATCCCATCGGAACGGTAGCCGCCGCAAGGCCGCACCGGCACCCGGGTGGACAGGGGATGGGCTGGCGCGGCACCCTGCTGCCTCGGGATCGGCTTTTGGGGGAACGTGGATGGCACAAAACTATGCATTGGTGACCGGCGCGGGTTCCGGCGTCGGCCGCGCCGCCTCCCTCGCCCTGGCCGAGGAGGGCTGGACCGTGGCCCTGCTCGGCCGCCGGCAGGATGCGCTGGAGGAGACCGCCGGCCTGTGCCAGGGCGAGACGCTGGTGGTGCCGGCGGACGTGACCGAACCCGCGCAGATCGACGCCGCCTTCGCAACCATCGAGCAGAAATTCGGCCGCCTGGACCTGTTGTTCAACAACGCCGGGAACAACGTGCCCGGCACGCCGTTCGAGGAGCTGACGGCGGAGCAGTGGTTCAAGGTGGTGGCGGTCAACCTCAACGGCGTGTTCCTGTGCGCGCATGCGGCCTTCCGCATGATGGCGAAGCAGCAGCCGATGGGCGGGCGCATCATCAACAACGGCTCGATCAGCGCGCATGCTCCGAGGCCCGGAAGCGCGCCCTACACGGCGACCAAGCACGCCGTGACCGGCCTGACGAAATCCATGAACCTGGACGGGCGGCGGTTCGACATCGCCGTGGGCCAGATCGATATCGGCAACGCCGCAACCCCGATGGCGGAGCGCATGGCCCGCGGCGTGCCGCAGGCGGATTGGTCGATCAAGGCGGAGCCGCTGATGAAGGTGGACCATGTCGGCCGCGCCGTCGCCCAGATGGCCGCCTGGCCGCTGGAGACCAACGTGCTGACCATGACCATCATGGCCAGCAAGATGCCCTTCGTCGGACGTGGTTGAAGGAGTCCCTCGATGAATAAACTGGATCTGCAAGGCCGCGTCGCCGTCGTCACCGGCGGCGCGCGCGGCATCGGGCTCGCGGTGGCGCGGCGCATGGTGGCCTCCGGCGCCAGCGTCTCGATCTGGGACGCCGACCCTGCCAAGGCCGAGGAAAGCCGCGCGGCGCTGGCCGCCGATGGCACCGTCACCGCCCAGGTGCTGGACCTCGCGGACGATCTGGCGGTGGCGGAGGCCGCAGCCAAGACGCTGAAGGCGCATGGCAGGATCGACATCCTGGTCAACAACGCCGGCATCACCGGCGGCAACATGCCGGTGGCGGAGATCCCCCCCGCGCAATGGCGCCGGGTGGTGGAGGTGAACCTGACGGCGCCCTTCCTGGTCTCCCAGGCGCTGGTGCCGCATCTGGTCGCCAATGGCTGGGGCCGGGTGGTGAACGTCGCCTCCGTCGCCGGCAAGGAAGGCAACCCCAACGCCGCGCATTACAGCGCCAGCAAGGCCGGGCTGATCGGCCTGACCAAGTCGCTGGCGAAGGAACTCGCGACCAAGGGCGTCCTGGTGAACTGCGTCACGCCCGCCGCCGCCAAGACCGACATCTTCAACCAGATGACGGAGGCCCACATCGCCTTCATGCTGTCCAAGATCCCGATGGGCCGCTTCGTCGAGGTGGAGGAGATCGCCGCCCTGATCTGCTGGCTCGCCAGCCCCGACTGTTCCTTCTCCACCGGCGCGGTGTTCGACATCTCCGGCGGGCGCGCCACCTATTGAGCGCGCTTCTGGCGGATATCGGCGGCACCAACGCCCGCTTTGCGCTGCTGGAGGATGGCCAGGTCGGGGACCCGGCCATCCTGCCGGTCGCCGCGTATCCGACGCCGGAAGATGCCATCGCCGCCGCCCTCGTCTTGCTGCGGCCGCGGACGCCGGTGGACCGCGCCGTGCTGGCCGTCGCCGGGCCGGTGCTGGAGGAACCCGTCCACCTGACCAACGCGCCATGGGCGCTGCGCAGCGGCGCCATCGCATCCCGCTTCGGCATGGCGCGGGTGCGGCTGGTGAACGACTTCCTGGCCCTGGCCCACGCGCTGCCGCACCTCACCGAGGCCGACCTGGTGCGCATCGGGGGCGGCCGTGCGGTGGCCGATGCGCCGATGATCGTGGTCGGCCCCGGCACCGGCCTCGGCGCCGCCGGGTTGGTGCCGGGCCCGGCCGGGCCGATCGCGGTGCCGACCGAGGGCGGCCATATCGGCCTGGCGCCGGAGACGGCGCGGGAGGATGCGGTGGTCGGCGCGCTGCGCGCCCGCTGCGGCCGCGCCGGGGCGGAGGAAGCGCTTTCCGGCCGCGGCCTGGTGAACCTGCACGCGATCTGCGCGGGCTTGCAGGGCGTCGCGGTGCCGGAGCGTGATGCCGGCGGCATCGTCGATGCCGCCGGCACCTGCCCGGTGGCGGCGGAGGCGGTTGCCCTGTTCCTGGATTTCCTGGCCGCCTACGCCGGTGACATGGCCCTGGCCTGGGGCGCCCGCGGCGGGGTCTTCATCGCGGGCGGCGTGCCGCCGCGCCTGCTGCACCTGCTGGATACCGCCCGCTTCCGGTCCCGCTTCGAGGCCAAGGCCCCGATGCAGCATTGGATGGCCGACGTGCCGCTCGCCCTGGTGGTGCATCCGGCCCCGGCCTTCGCCGGTCTCGCGGCCATTTCGGCGGCCTAACGAGCCACACCTCACGGATCCGAGAGGCGTCGCCGGGCCGCCGCTTGTTTTTCATGTGGCGCTGAATGCAAATTGCTGCAAAGCACAGTCGCGGGCTGCCGATGGTTTGCCGAACCGTCGCGCTGCCGCTTGCCGAAGGAACCGACACGCATGGATAGCCCGACACCGCCCGGCGCCGCCGCCATCCTCGCCCCCACGGCCCGCGCCGGCGATGCCGCGTCGCTGCGCGAGAGCATCCTGCACAAGCTGACCTACGACCTCGGCAAAAGCCGCCTCGGCGCGCGCGACCGCGACTGGTTCATCGCGACCGCCCTGGCCGTGCGCGAGCGCATCGTCGACCGCTGGATCGACCTGACCCGCGCCACCTACCAGTCCGGCGCCAAGCAGGTGTACTACCTCAGCCTGGAGTTCCTGATCGGCCGGCTGCTGCGCGACAATGTCTGCAACCTCGGCCTGGTCGGCGCGATCCGGGAGGCGCTGGAGCCGCTCGGCGTCGATGTCGAGAAGCTGCGGATCGCGGAGCCCGACGCCGCGCTCGGCAATGGCGGCCTCGGCCGGCTTGCGGCCTGCTTCATGGAAAGCATGGCCTCGCTGTCCATCCCCGCCTTCGGCTACGGCATCCGCTACGACCATGGCCTGTTCCGCCAGATCATCCGCGACGGCTGGCAGCATGAATTCCCCGAGGATTGGCTGAACTTCGGCAACCCCTGGGAATTTGCCCGCCCGGAAATCTCCCACACCATCGGCTTCGGCGGCACGGTGGAGGCGGTGAACCTCTCCGAGGCCCAGGTGAAGCATGTCTGGAAGCCCGGCGAGACGGTGCAGGCAGTGGCCTATGACACGCCGATCGTCGGCTGGCGCGGCGTGCATGTGAACACGCTGCGGCTGTGGTCGGCCCGCGCGACGGACCCGCTGCGCCTCGATGCCTTCAACTCCGGCGACCACATCGGCGCGCTGTCGGAAAAGGTGCGGGCGGAGAGCATCTCGAAGCTGCTCTACCCCTCCGATGAAAGCCCGGCCGGCCAGGAACTGCGGCTGCGGCAGGAATACTTCTTCTCCTCCGCCGCGCTGCAGGACCTGGTGCGCCGGCACATCCGCGTCTACGGCGACCTGCGCTCCCTGCCTGACCGCGTCGCGATCCAGCTCAACGACACGCACCCGGCGATCGTGGTGGCGGAGCTGCTGCGCATCTGCGTCGATCTGCACGACATCCCGTGGGACGAGGCGTGGGACATCACGCGCCGCACCATCAGCTACACCAACCACACCCTGCTGCCGGAGGCGCTGGAATCCTGGCCGGTGCCACTGATGGAGCGGCTGCTGCCGCGCCACATGCAGCTGATCTACCTGATCAACGCCTTCCACCTGGACGAGGTCCGCATCAAGCACCCGGATGACGGCCGCATGCTGTCCTCCGTCTCCGTCATCGAGGAAGGCCACGGCCGCCGCGTCCGCATGGGCCATCTCGCCGTCGTCGGCTCGCACAAGGTCAACGGCGTCTCCGCGCTGCATTCGGACCTGTTGAAGACGACGGTGTTCAGCGATTTCCACACGCTGTTCCCGGGCAAGCTGACCAACAAGACCAACGGCATCACCTTCCGCCGCTGGCTGCAGCAGTGCAACCCGGCACTGACCTCCCTGCTGGTCGAGGCCTGCGGCCCGCAGGTGCTCGACGATGCGATGGCGCTGGAGAAGCTGCGGCCGCTGGCGGGCGACGCCGCCTTCCAGCAGAAATTCGCCGCGGTGAAGCGCGCCAACAAGCAGGCGCTGGCCGCCCTGGTGCGCGACCAGCACCAGCTCCGCATCGACCCCGATGCGATCTTCGACGTGCAGATCAAGCGAATCCACGAATACAAGCGCCAGCTTCTGAACGTGCTGGAAGCCGTCGCGCTGTACGACGAGATCCGCAGCCAGCCGACCAGAAGCTGGGTCCCGCGCGTAAAAATCTTCGCCGGCAAGGCGGCCAGCAGCTACCACCGCGCCAAGCTCATCATCAAGCTGGCGCATGACGTGGCCCGCGTGGTCAACAGCGACCCCACCGTGCGCAACCTGCTGAAGATCGCCTTCCTGCCGAACTACAACGTGTCCCTGGCCGAGATCATCGTTCCCGCCGCCGACCTGTCGGAGCAGATTTCCACCGCGGGCATGGAGGCGTCCGGCACCGGCAACATGAAGCTGGCGCTGAACGGCGCGCTGACCATCGGCACGCTGGACGGCGCCAATGTCGAGATCAAGGAGCATGTCGGCGACGACAACATCTTCATCTTCGGCCTGACCACCGAACAGGTGGCACAGCACCGCGCGCAGGGAATCCAGGGCGCCGCCTCCATCGAGAAGTCGCGCCGCCTGAAGGAAGCGCTGGAGCAGGTCGAGGCCGGCGTGTTCTCCCCGGACGATCCCACCCGCTACCGCTCGCTCGTCGCGGATTTGCGCGCCACCGACTACTTCCTGGTGACCGCGGATTTCGACAGCTACTACGACGCGCAGCGCCAGGTGGACGAACGCTGGCGCGACCCGAAGGGCTGGTGGCGCTCCGCCGTGCTGAACACGGCGAATGTCGGCTGGTTCTCCTCCGACCGCACCATCGCCGAATACGCCCAGGAAATCTGGAACGTGCCGGTCAAGCGTTGAAGACGGTCAAGCGTTGAAGACGGTCAAGCGCTGATGTCCGACGGCTGGCGCATGCCGCAGGGCGAGGTCGAAGCCCTGCGGAACGCCCGCCACGGCGACCCCTTCGCCTGGCTCGGCCCGCACCAGGTGGAACCGGGCCTGGTGGTGCGGGCGCTGGTTCCCGGCGCCGCGCGGCTGTTCGTCCTGCCGGCGGATGGCGGTGGCGCCCTGGCACTGGAACGCCGCGATCCCTGCGGGCTGTTCGAGGGCCTGCTGCCCGGCCGCGCCCTGCCCTTCGCCTACAGCCTGCGTGCCGAGAACGCCGGCGGAACCTGGCCGGTCGAGGATCCCTACCGCTTCGGCCCCACCCTCGGCCCGCTCGACGACCACCTGCTGGTGGAGGGCACGCATCGCCGGCTGCATGAACGCCTCGGCGCGCACCTCGTCACGCATGAAGGAACGCCGGGCACCCGCTTCGCGGTCTGGGCGCCCAACGCCCGCCGCGTGTCCGTCGTTGGCGATTTCAACACCTGGGACGGCCGCCGCCATCCCATGCGGAAGCGGCACGACAGCGGTCTGTGGGAAATCTTCCTCCCCGGCCTCGAGGCCGGCGCCGCCTACAAGTTCGAGGTCGTGGGCGCCGATGGGCAAGTGCAGCCGCTGAAGGCCGACCCCTTCGGCCGCGCCGCGCAACTGCGCCCGGAAAATGCCTCCCTGGTCCAGGCGGCGCCGCCCTTCGCCTGGACCGACCAGGGCTTCGTCGCCAGCCGTACCGCGCGGAACTCGGCGCGCGCGCCGATCTCGATCTACGAAGTCCACGCCTCCTCCTGGCGCCGGCATCCCGATGGCCGCTTCTATGACTGGGACGACCTTGTCGTCGCCCTGGTCCCCTACGTCGCCTGGCTCGGCTTCACCCACATCGAGCTGATGCCGGTGATGGAACACCCTCTCGATGAAAGCTGGGGCTACCAGCCCATCGGCCTGCACGCACCCACCGCCCGGCTCGGCGATGGGGAGGGGCTGAAGCGCTTCGTCGCGGCCTGCCATGCCCAGGGCATCGGCGTGATCCTGGACTGGGTGCCGGCGCATTTTCCCCAGGACGCGCACGGGCTGGCGCGGTTCGATGGCGGAACCCTGTACGAGCATCCCGACCCGAAGCGCGGCTTCCACCGCGGCTGGGGCACCGCCACCTATGATTTCGGCCGGCGGGAGGTGGCGGGCTACCTCGCCTCCAACGCGTTGTACTGGGTGCGGGACTTCCATGCGGACGGGCTGCGCGTCGATGCCGTGTCCTCCATGGTCTATCTCGACCATGGCCGCGGCCCGGGCGACTGGGCGCCCAACGCCGAGGGCGGCACCGAACATGCCGAGGCCATCGGCTTCCTGCGCCAGTTCAACGCCCTGCTGGCCGAGGAAGCCCCCGGCGCCGCCGTCTTCGCCGAGGAATCGACCAGCTTCCCCGGCATCACCCACCCCATCGCCGAGGGCGGGCTCGGCTTCCGGTTCAAGTGGAACATGGGCTGGATGAACGACACGCTGCGCTACGTGGCGATGGACCCGCTGCACCGCCGCTGGCACCACAACCTGGTCACCTTCGGCCTGACGTACGCCTTCTCCGAACGCTTCGTGCTGCCGCTGAGCCATGACGAGGTGGTGCACGGCAAGGGCTCGCTGCTGGGCCGCATGCCGGGCGATGACTGGCAGCGATTCGCGACGCTCCGCGCCTACTACGCGATGATGTGGGGCCATCCCGGCAAGAAGCTGCTGTTCATGGGCGGCGAATTCGGCCAGTGGCGCGAATGGTCGGAGGCGCGGGAGCTGGATTGGTGGCTGCTGCAATTCCCGCCGCACCAGGGCGTGCAGGGCCTGGTGCGGGAGCTCAACCATCTTCACAGCACCCTGCCCGCGCTCCATGCCGGCGACGCCGACCCGGCCGGCTTCCGCTGGATCGATGCCGACAATGCCGAGATGTCGGTGTTCAGCTGGCTGCGCCTGGACCCTGCCGGCGGCACGCCCGTCGCCGTGCTCTGCAACATGACCCCGGTGCCGCGCACCACGCTCCGCTTCGGCCTGCCCCATGCCGGCATATGGCGCGAGGTGTTGAACACCGATGCCACTGGTTTCGGCGGCTCCGGCATGGGCAATCTGGGGCGGGTGGCGGCGGAGGACCAGCCCGCGCATGGCCTGCCGGCTTCCGCCGTGGTGGTCTTGCCGCCCCTCGCCACCATCTATCTGATTGCGGACGAGATCGCGAACGAAACGGGGGGCCTAGCCGATGCCACAGAGCCGTAGCCAGGCCTCCGCGCCCTTGGCCCGCACCGCCATGGCCTTCGTGCTGGCGGGCGGGCGGGGCAGCCGGCTGATGGAACTGACGGACCGCCGCGCCAAGCCGGCGGTTTTTTTCGGCGGCAAGTCCCGCATCATCGATTTCGCCCTGTCCAACGCCATCAATTCCGGCATCCGCCGCATCGGCGTGGCCACCCAGTACAAGGCGCACAGCCTGATCCGCCACCTGCAACGCGGCTGGAACTTCCTGCGGCCGGAGCGCAACGAGACCTTCGACATCCTGCCCGCCAGCCAGCGCGGCGATGGCGCCAACTGGTACCTCGGCACCGCGGATGCCGTGTACCAGAACATCGACATCATCGAGGACATGGCGCCGCGCCACATGGTCATCCTGGCCGGCGACCATGTGTACAAGCAGGACTACGAGCACATGCTGCAACAGCATGTGGACAGTGGCGCCGACGTGACGGTGGGCTGCATCGCCGTGCCGCGGATGGAAGCCCGCGCCTTCGGCGTCATGCATGTGAACACCGAAAGCCAGATCGTGCAGTTCCTGGAAAAGCCCGCCGACCCGCCCGGCATCCCGGGGCGGGAGGACCTGGCGCTGGCCTCCATGGGCATCTACGTCTTCGAGACGAAGTTCCTGTTCGACCAGCTCCGCCGCGACGCCGCCGAGCCGGGCAGCCAGCGCGACTTCGGCCACGACATCATCCCCTACCTGGTCAAGCACGGGAAAGCCGTTGCGCATCGCTTCGAGCGCAGCTGCGTCCGCTCCGGCGCCGAGGCCAAGCCCTATTGGCGCGACGCCGGCACCATCGACGCCTATTGGGAAGCGAACATCGACCTCACCGACGTGGTGCCGGAGCTCGACCTGTTCGACCGCGACTGGCCGATCTGGACCTATGCCGAGATCGTGCCGCCGGCGAAGTTCGTGCACGACGAGGACGGGCGGCGCGGCGAGGCGATTTCCTCCCTCGTCTCCGGCGGCTGCATCGTCTCCGGCGCCAGCGCCCGCCGGTCGCTGCTCTGCACCGGCGTCCACCTGCATTCCTTCGCGCGGATCGAGGGGGCGGTGATCCTGCCCTATGTCGATGTCGGCCGCGGCGCCCGCCTGACCAACGTCGTCATCGACCGCGGCGTCCGCATCCCGGACGGGCTGGTGATCGGCGAGGACCCGGAGGAGGACGCACGCCGCTTCCGACGCACCGAAAAGGGCATCTGCCTGGTGACCCAGGCGATGCTCGACAAGCTCGGGGAATGACGGCCGCCGCGAAAAGCCCTCTCCCCCCTGGGGGGTTCGACGCGCTGCGTCGAAGGTTGGGTCAGGGGGGCGCGTCCGCAGATTGCCGTCGCCGCCCTGATGCAACGGTCGCCTTCGCGGTGGCCAGCGGACCTTCCGCTCAGGAGGCCCGCTCACGAAGCCCCCTCACCCAACCCTCTCCCCCAAATCGGGGGAGAGGGCTTCAGGTCCGGCCTATGAACTCGGTTCCGGCGCAGGACGCATGACCCTCCGCATCCTCTCCGTCGCCTCCGAATGCGTGCCCCTGGTCAAGACAGGCGGCCTCGCCGACGTGGTCGGCGCGCTGCCGGCGGCGCTGGTGGCGCAGGGCTGCAAGGTCACCACGCTGCTGCCGGGCTATCCCGCCGTCCTGGCGGCGCTCGGCGGCGGCCGCGCGCTGCGGCGGATCGACGACCTGTTCGGCGGCCCGGCCCGGCTGCAACGCGGGGAGGTCGCGGGCCTCGACCTGATCGCGATCGACGCGCCGCATCTGTTCGACCGTCCGGGCAACCCGTACCTCTCCCCCGCCGGCACCGAATGGCCGGACAACGGCCTGCGCTTCGCGGCGCTGGGCGCCATGGCGGCACTGGTCGCGACCGGCGGGCTGCGCAACCTCGGCTTCGACCTGATGCATGCGCATGACTGGCAGGCCGGACTCGCCCCCGCCTACCTCCGCTTCGCCCCGGGCGCCCGGCGCATCCCCAGCATCTTCACGGTCCACAACCTGGCCTTCCAGGGGCAGTTCCCGCTCTCCCTGTTCCCGCGCCTCGGCCTGCCGCCGCAGGCGCTATCGGTGGAGGGGCTGGAGTATTTCGGCACGCTCGGCTTCCTCAAGGCCGGGCTCTGGTATGCGGATCGCCTGACCACCGTCTCGCCCACCTATGCCGCGGAAATCCGCACGCCGGAGATGGGCATGGGCCTCGATGGCCTGCTGCGCGGCCGCGCCGGCGCCGTATCCGGCATCCTGAACGGCATCGACACCGCAAGCTGGGACCCGGCGAGCGACGCGCTGCTGCCGGCCGCCTTCAGCGCTGGCGACCCTGCCGCGCGCGCTGCCAACAAGGCCGCATTGCAGCGCCGGCTGGGGCTGGAGGAAGACCCGGACGCGCTGCTGTTCGGCTTCGTCGGCCGGCTGACCTGGCAGAAGGGCGTCGACCTCATCCTCGGCGCGCTGCCCACGTTGCTCGGCCAGGGCGCGCAGCTCGGGGTGCTGGGCGCCGGCGAGCCGGGGCTGGAACAGGGGCTGCGCGCCGCGGCCCACGCGAACCCCGGCCGGGTCGGCTGCGAGATCGGATACGACGAGGCGCTGGCCCGGCAGATCTATGCCGGCGCCGACGTGGTGCTGGTGCCGAGCCGGTTCGAGCCCTGCGGCCTCGCCCAGCTTTGCGCGCTGCGCTACGGCGCGCTGCCGCTGGTGGCCCATGTCGGCGGCCTGTCGGACAGCGTCATCGACGCCAACGAGATGGCGCTGGCCGAGGGCCAGGGCACCGGCCTCCACTTCTCCCCGGTGACGCGGGAGATGCTGGAGGCGGCAATCCTGCGCGCCGGCGGATTGTGGCGAAACCAGGACGTGTTTCGGCGGTTGCAGTCCAACGCGCTGCGCACCGATGTCTCCTGGACCCGGTCGGCGGCACGCTACGCCGCCTTGTACCGGGAGACCGTCACGCATGCCGTCTGAACCATCGCAGGGCTGGCCCGAGCCGCTCGGGGCCACCCTGGACGAGACGGGTGCCAACTTCGCCTACCCCGCACCCGGCGCCACCACCGTCTCCATCTGCCTGTTCGACGCGCATGGCCGCGAGACCGCGCGCATCCGCCTGCCCGGCCGCACCGGGGATGTGCATCACGGCCATGTCGCAGGCCTTGCGGAGGGCATCCGCTACGGGTTGCGCGTCGAGGGGCCGTGGAAGCCGTCCCGCGGCCACCGCTTCAACGCCCACAAGCTGCTGGTGGACCCCTGGGCGCGCGCGCTGGACCGCGCCTTCGCCCTGCACCCCGCGCAGTTCGACACCGGCGAGGCGCCGGACGAAACCGACAGCGCGCCCTTCCTGCCAAAGGCAATCCTGACCGCCCCGCAGCCGCCCGCCCCCGGGCGCGCGCCGCGCGGCCCGCAGGTGATCTACGAGCTGCATGTGAAGGGCTTCTCCGCCCTGAACCCGGATGTGCCGCCGGACCGGCGCGGCACCTTCGCCGGCCTCGGCCATCCCTCCTCCGTCGAATACCTGCGCGCGCTCGGCGTCACCACGGTGGAACTGCTGCCGACGGCGGCCTGGATCGAGGAGCGGCATTTGCCGCCGCTCGGCCTGACCAACTACTGGGGCTACAACCCGGTCGCGCTGCTGGCGCCCGATCCGCGGCTGGCCCCGGGCGGCATGGCGGAGGTCCGCGCCGCGGTCGATGCGCTGCATGCCGCCGGCATCGCGGTGATCCAGGACGTGGTGTTCAACCACACCGGCGAATGCGACGAACTCGGCCCGACCCTGTCGCTCAAGGGCCTCGCCAACGCCGCCTTCCACCGCCTGCTGCCGGAGGACGGCCGCCGCTACGCCAACGACGCGGGCTGCGGCAACACGCTGGCGCTGGACCGGCCCTGGCCGCTGCGCCTGGTCATGGATGCCTTCCGGCATTGGGCCGAACAGGGCGGGCTGGACGGCTTCCGGCTGGACCTCGCCACCACCCTGGCGCGCCGGGACACCGGCTTCGACGCCGACGCGCCGCTGATCCAGGCGATGCGCCAGGACCCGGTGCTGCGCCGCCTGCTCATCGTCGCCGAGCCCTGGGACATCGGCATGGGGGGCTACCAGCTCGGCCGCTTCCCGCCCGGCTGGGGCGAGTGGAACGACCGCTTCCGCGACGATGTCCGCCGCTTCTGGCGCGGCGATGCCGGGCGGATCGGCGCGCTGGCCACGCGCCTCGCCGGTTCTGCCGACACCTTCGTGCACCGCCCGCTGTCGGACAGCGTGAACTACGTCACCGCACATGACGGCTTCACGCTCGCCGACCTCGTCAGCTACGCGGGCAAACACAACCACGCCAATGGCGAGCACAACCGGGACGGCACGGACGACAACATCTCCTGGAACAACGGCGCCGAGGGCGAGACCGATGACCCGGAGATCAAGGCGCGCCGGCAGGGGGATATCCGCGCCCTGCTCGCCACCCTGCTGCTGTCGCGCGGCACGCCGATGCTTTCAATGGGCGACGAAGCGGGGCGCAGCCAGGGCGGCAACAACAACGCCTATGCGCAGGACAATGCGCTGAGCTTCCTCGACTGGTCGCGCCTCGATGCCGGGCTGCGCGACTTCACCCGCAAGCTGGTGAAGGCGCGCCTGGCCCACCCGGCCCTGCACGACACCGCGCCGCTGACCGGCGTGCCGCAGCCCGATGGCCTGCCGGATGTCTCCTGGCTGCGCCCCGACGCCACGCCGATGGACCACGCCGCCTGGCACGATCCGGAACGGCGCGCCGTCGCCGTCCTGCTGCACAGCGATGGCGATCGCTGCCTGCTGGCGCTGAACGCCGGCGAGGCGACGCCCTTCGCCCTGCCGGCGCCGCGCCCCGGCCAGGGCTGGGAACTGCTCGCCGACAGCAGCGCCCCCGACGCCACGTCGCTGCCTGCCACCCTGCCCGCCCGCGCCGTGCTGCTGCTGGCCGAGGCGCCGCTGCCCAGCGGTGCGGCGGATGACGGTGCGCTGCTCGCCCGCCTCGCCCGCGCCGCCGGGATCGACACGCGCTGGTACCCGATCGGCGGCGCCGAGACGATCGTGCCCGCCACCACGCTGCGCACCCTGCTCGGCGCGCTGGACCTGCCGGCCGGGAATGCCGGGGCGATCCGCGACAGCCTGTCGCGCCTTTCCGCCCCGCCCGGCCTGCCCGCCTCCCTCACCCATCGCGGCGACGCCCCGGTGGACCTGCCGCTGCCGCTGTCCGACCGCGCCGTGATGCTGCGCATGGTCCTTGAGGACGGCCAGGAACACCGCGTCGAGGTGCCGCCCACCGCCGGCGCGACGCAGCGCCTGACCCTGCCCGATGGCCGCCCCGCCGCGCAGCGGCTTGTCGCCCTGCCGCCACTGCCGGTCGGCCGCCACACGGTGTTCGACGAGGCGGCGCCGGACCGGCGCTGCGTGCTCGCGGTCGCCCCCATGCGCTGCTACCTGCCGCTGGAGGACGGAGAGCGCCGCTTCGGCCTCTCGGCGCAGATCTACGGCCTGCGCCACGCGCGCGACCAGGGCATCGGCGACTTCACCGCGGTGGCCGATTTCGCCCGGATGGCCGCCGCGGAGGGCGCCATGCTCGCCGGCCTCAGCCCGCCGCACGCGCTGTTCCCGACGGACCGGGAGCGCGCCAGCCCCTACCACCCCTGCGACCGCCGCTTCCTCGACCCGATCTACATCGACGTCACCGCCCTGCCCGTCCTCGGCGACCTGCCGGCGGTCCGCGCCGCCCTGGCGCAGGCGGAGCCCCTGTTCCGCGCCCTCTCGGCGCGCCCGGCCGTGGACCATGCCGCGGTCTGGAGCGCCAAGCAGGCGGTGCTGCGCGCAGCCTGGCAGGCACTGCCCCCGGGCCAGCCCGATTTCGCAGCGTTCCGGCAGGAGGGCGGCGAGGCGCTCGAACATTTCTGCACCTGGGTCGCCATCGCCAACCAGGTCGGCCATGGCGACGCCCGCAACTGGCCGACCGGCCTGCGCCACGGCGAGGATGCCGGCGTCGCCGCCTTCCGCGCGCAGCACCCGCGGGAGATCGGCTTCGCCGCCTTCCAGCAATGGCTGGCCGACGCGCAGCTTGCGGTGGCCGGCCGCGCCGGCGCCGGGCTGTACCGCGACCTCGCCGTGGGCTCCGCGCCCGATGGCGCCGAAAGCTGGTCGCGCGACAGCCGCTTCCTGTCCGGCTTCTCGGTCGGCGCGCCGCCGGACCCCTTCGCCGCCGAGGGCCAGGTCTGGGGCCTGCCGCCGCCCGACCCGCGCGCCGGCGCCGCCAACGGCCACGCCGCCTTCGCCCGCCTGATCCGCGCCAACATGCGCCACGCCGCGGCGCTGCGCGTGGACCACGTGCTCGGCCTGCGCCGCCTGTTCCTGGTCCCGGAAGGTGCGAAGGGGTCCGAGGGCACCTACCTCGCCCAGCCCTTCTCCGACTTCCTCGGCCAGATGGCGATCGAGAGCCACCGCGCGAAATGCCTGGTGGTCGGCGAGGATCTCGGCACCGTGCCGGAAGGCATGGGCGAGGCGCTGCAGGCGGCCAACGTCCTGTCCTACCGCGTGCTGTGGTTCGAACGGCAGGGGCCGCACTTCAAGCCGCCGGAGACCTGGCCCGCCCGCGCCGCCGCCTGCGTCTCCACCCACGATCTCGCCACGCTGGCCGGCTTCTGGGCCGGCGCGGACCTGACGGAGCGCGCCGAACTCGGCCTGCTGGCCGACCCCGACGCCGCCTGGGCCGAGCGCGCCGCCGACCGCGCCGCGCTGCTGGAGGCGCTGGACAGCCAGGGCCTGCGGCCGCCCGGCGTCACCGCCGACAGCCCGATGGACGACGCCCTGGCCGCCGCCATCCATGGCTTCGTGGCCTCAGCCGCCTCCGCCATGCTGCTGGTGCAGACCGAGGACCTGGCCGGGGAGACGGTGGCCGTGAACCTGCCCGGCACGGACCGGGAGCGTCCGAACTGGCGCCGCCGCCTGCCCGCCCCGCCTGAGGCTCTGCGCGCCCTGCCCCGCGCCCAGGCCATCCTGGCGGCGTTGCGCCGGCTGCGCGGCTGAACCCATCCCCCGGGGCTAGGCTCCGCCGCCAGTGCATTGCAAACTGTCGGCGAAGTCCAAGGGGTGGAAGCATGTCGACCGAAGCCGGTGAGAAGTTCCAGACGCTGCATGAACTGGTGAAGGCCGCCAAGCTCAAGCTCAACGCCAATATCTGGGACTACCTGGTCGGCGCGACCGAGACCGAGACCACCATGCAGCGCAACCGCGCCGCGCTGGATGCCTGGGCCTTCCGGCCGCGCGTGCTGCGCGATGTCAGCAAGGTGGACAGCAGCGGCGACTTCCTCGGCAAACGACGCATCCGCCTGCCGGTGGCGCTCGCGCCGGTCGGGTCGCTCGACAGCTTCGATCCGGGCGGGGCGGCGACGGCCGGGCGCGCGGCGGCCGAATTCGGCGTGCCGATCATCGTCAGCAGCGTCACCGAACCCGGCCTGGAAGGCTCCGCCACCGCCAACCCGGACGGCGCCAAGGTCTTCCAGCTGTATGTCCGCGGCGACGCGGACTTCATCGACGAGCACATCCGCCGCGCCATGGATGCCGGCTACGACGCCTTCGCCATCACGGTGGACACAGCGCATTACAGCCGGCGGGAACGCGACATCGCCAAGCGCTTCGTCAAGCATTGGCGCGCCCGCAACACCGGCATGAACTACCAGGCCGCCTTCAACTGGTCCGACATCGCGCGAATCCGCGCGACGCACCCTGGCGTCACCCTCATCCTGAAGGGCATCGGCACCGGCGAGGATGCCGAGATCGCGGTCCAGCACGGGATCGAGGTGGTCTATGTCTCGAACCATGGCGGCCGCCAGCTCGACCATGGCCGCGGCTCGCTCGCCGTGCTGCCGGAGGTGGTGGAGGCCGTGGGCGGCCGCGCCCGGGTCTGGATGGATGGCGGCATCAGCCGTGGCTCGGACCTGGTGAAGGCGGTGGCGCTGGGGGCGGAGGTGGTCGGCCTCGGCCGGCTGTACTGCTACGGCCTGGCGGCCGGCGGCCAGGATGGCGTGAGGCGCGTGCTGCAACTGCTGGAGGACGAGGTGCAGACCTGCCTCGGCCTGCTCGGCGCCACCAGCTTCGCGACGGTCGAGCGGTCCATGCTGCAACAGGTCGCCCCGGTGGTGCCGCCGCACGTCCATTCGGCCTTCCCGCTGCTGGCGGAGCCGGAACGCGGCTACTGAGCCTTCGGCTGCTCGCGCGGAACTGAACCGGCGGCGTGGTCGACCGGGCGGGCCACGGTGCCTAGTCTGGCCTGCGGCCTTCCATTCCGCCGCCTTTGCCCGAGGAACCGTGCGAGTCCCCCATCACGTCATCCAGGACGCCGGCCGCGGCCTTCTGATCCTGGCCCTGGTCGCCACCACGCCGGCCGCGCTGGCCCAGCCACGCGGCCGCCCGGCACCCGCCGCCGAGCCGCTGCCCCTGCCACCCCCGGCCGCACCCTCCGCCACCGCGCCGGCCGCCGCAGAACCCGTGGAGCCGCCGCCACCCAGCCCGCCGCCGCCCAGCGCGGCCCCCGCCCCACCGGCCGCGGCCCCGCCCGTCGCCGCACCGCGCCCCGTGGCCGCGCCGCGCCAGGCGCGCCTGCAACGCCGCATCGGCCTGCCCGAACTGGGCCTGCCGGCGGGCCTCGCCTTCGGCGCCCCGGCGCGGGACCTGATGTTCCCGCTGCCGCGCGGCATCGCCGGCCTCGGCGCCCGGCTGGTGCTGGAGTTCGAGCTTTCCGCGCCGTTCCCCGGCCGCCACGCCGTGCGCATCACCGCCAATGACCGCGTGCTGGAAAGCCGCGCCTTCCCCGATGCCTCGGACCGCCTGACGCTGGAGCTGGAGGTTCCGCCCGAGGATCTGGCGCGCATGGAGGGCCTGCTGCACCTGCAGCTTCGCCTGGTCAGCGACCCGCCGGGCGAATCGGCCACGGCCACCCTGCGCACCGGCAGCCACCTGGCGCTGCTGTTGCCGCCCGCGCCTGAACTCGGCGTCGCGGCGCTGTTCCGCCTGCTGCCGCGCCAGACCCAGGTGCTGCTGCGGC
This sequence comes from Falsiroseomonas sp. E2-1-a20, assembly GCF_051433195.1. Classification (NCBI taxonomy): domain Bacteria; kingdom Pseudomonadati; phylum Pseudomonadota; class Alphaproteobacteria; order Acetobacterales; family Roseomonadaceae; genus Falsiroseomonas; species Falsiroseomonas sp. E2-1-a20. The sequence goes on from NZ_JBHMFT010000009.1 coordinate 172,719, forward strand.
CCGGCCCGATCAGCCCGGCGGAAGCCGCCGCCGCGCTGCGCATCGGACTCGCCCTGTCGCGCACCGGCCGGCACGTCAGCATCGGCAGTAACCCGCCCGGGCAGCCCCCGGCCGGGGCCGATGGCTTCCGCATCTGGGACACCGGCGCGGTGCTGGTCGGCCCCGGGGTGGAGGCCGCCTCCGTCCGGATCATGGAGGGCCAGCCGGTCCTGGTCCTCGGCGGCGCCGAGCCGGATCGCGCCGCGGGGCTGCTGGACAGCGCCTGGCAGGACGCCGCGATCGGCGGCGCCATCCAGGGCGGGCTGAGCGCGCCGGCCGATCCGGCGGCCACCGCGCGACCGGCCACCCTGGCGCTCGCCGCCCTGCGCGGCAGCACGGCGCCGCAGGCCCAGGCGCGCGCCAGCTGGTCGCTGGATTTTTCCACCCGTGACCTGCCACCCGGCACCTGGCCGGAGGCGATCGAGGCCGAGCTGCGCGCCGCGCCCGACCCCGCCGGCGGCCGCGCCGTGGCCAGCCTGCTGCTGAACCAGACCCTGCTCGGCACGGCCACCCTGTCCGCCGAGGGCCAGGGCCGGCTTGCCGCGCCGGTGCCGCAGGGGCTGGTGGCGCTGGAGAACCGCATCGAGGTGGTGGTGCAGCGCAGCGCCGCCACCGGCCCGGCGCAGCTTCAGCCCGGCAGCGTCCTGCGCCTGGGCGCGGCGCCGCCCGCGCGCGATTTCCTGGCGCTGCCCCCGGCCTTCGCGGCTGGCGTACAGGTGCTGGTGGACGCGCCGGGCGGGGCGCTGGTGGCCGAGCAACTCAACCCGCTGCTGTGGGTGCTGCGCGGCCTGGTGCCGCCCGCCGCGCCGCTGACGGTCCTGCCCGTGGTGCCCGAGAGCGCGGCGCAGCCCACCGGCCCCTTCATCGCCGCCACCCTGGACCCACCCGCCGGCACCGCCCCGGTGCTGCGCTTCGACGCCGGCCGGGTGGTGCTGTCCAACAGCGCGGGCCGCCCCCTGCTCGACCTTTCAGGACTCGAGCGGGTGATGGCAGTGCAGGTGCTGGAGTCGGAGGGCCATCCCGGCCTGTGGCTGCGCCGCATGGGTGCCCTGCCGTTGCTGCCCGCCGCCCCCCCGCTGCTGGACCGTGGCGACGTGGCGCTGCTGGACGGCCAGGGCGTTGCGCTGGCCTGGAACAGCGCGCCATCCCCCGTGGTCCGCGTGGCCTACCCGGACGCGGCCCCGGGTTTCAGCCTGCGCGCCTGGCGCCCGTGGATCGTCGGCGTGCTGTGGATTGCGGGCTTCGCGCTGGTGGTCTACGCTTTCGCCCGCCCGCGACGGACGGCGGAAGCCAAGACACCCTGAAACGCGAAAGGGCCGGACCCCTGAAGGTCCAGCCCTTGCGTCTGCATGAAAACCCGTGGCGGACCCGAAGGGACTCGAACCCCTAACCCCCAGATTCGTAGTCTGGTGCTCTATCCAATTGAGCTACGGGTCCGTACGGGAGCCGGTAGATAGCGGGGGACTTTCAGACGCGCAACCCCGCCACAACCAATTCTATGCGGAGAGTTTTTCAAGCTCCCGCAGCACCGCTTCACCCATCACGGTGGTGCCGACACGCGCCATTCCGGGCGCCATGATGTCCGCCGTGCGCAGGCCACCGGCGAGCACCTTTTCCACCGATTGCTCGATCAGCGCCGCATCCTCCTCCATCCCGAAGGACAGCCGCAGCAGCATCGCGAAGGACAGGATCTGCGCGCAGGGGTTGGCGATTCCGCGCCCGGCGATGTCCGGGGCCGAGCCGTGGATCGGCTCGTACAGCGCGTGCCGCCGCCCGTCCGGCTGCACCGCGCCGATGGTGGCCGAGGGCAGCATGCCGAGCGAGCCGGTCAGCGCCGCCGCGAGGTCCGACAGCACGTCGCCGAACAGGTTGCCGCCGAGCACGACGTCGAACTGCTTCGGCCGCGACGCCAGCTGCATCGCGCAGTTGTCGGCGTACATGTGCTCCAGCTCGACATCAGCATACTCCGCCTTGCCGACCTCACCCACCACGGCGCGCCACAGGCGGCCGGACTGCATGACGTTGGCCTTCTCGACGCTGGTGACCTTGTTGCGGCGCTTGCGCGCCAGGTCGAAGGCCACGCGCGCGACGCGGGCGATCTCGTCCTCGGAATAGATCTCCGTGTCGATGCCGACGCGCTTGCCGTGTTCGTTCAGGTGGATGCCGCGCGGCTCGCCGAAGTAGATGCCGCCGGTGGTCTCGCGCACGATCATGATGTCGAGCCCGCGCACCAACTCCGCGCGCAGCGAGGACGCCTCGACCAGCGGGTCCAGCACAACGGCCGGACGCAGATTGGCGAACAGCTGCAGGTCCTTGCGCAGCCGCAGGATGCCGAGTTCCGGCCGCTTGTCGAAGGGCAGGCTGTCCCACTTCGGACCGCCGACGGAGCCGAACAGCACGGCGTCCGCCTGCGTCGCCGCGGCCACCGTCTCGTCCGGGCAGGGCGAGCCTGTCGCATCCAGCGCGGCGCCGCCGACCAGGCCTTCGGTCACCTCGAACGTCACGCTGCGCTTGCGGTCCATCCAGTCGATGATGCGGCGCACTTCGCGCATCACCTCCGGGCCGATGCCGTCGCCCGGCAGGATCAGCAGCTTCTTGTTGGCGGGCATCGTGAAAGTCCTAAGGTTGCGCGTAGAGCCAGGGCTGCGCCGCGCGCTGCTTCGCCTCGAAGCCATCGATCGCCGGCGCGTGCTGCAGCGTCTGCCCGATATCGTCGAGGCCGTTCAGCAGCAGGTGGCGGCGGAAGGGATCGACCTGGAAGGGAATCTCCTCGCCATTCGGCCGCACCACCACCTGGCGTTCGAGATCGACCGTCAGGCGCGCATTGCCGCCCATGCGGGCGTCTTCCATCAACTGCTCGCACACCGCGCGCGGCAGGGCCACGGGCAGCACGCCGTTCTTGAAGCTGTTGGAGTGGAAGATATCGGCGAAGTCGGGGGCGATGACGCAGCGGATGCCGAAATCCAGCAGCGCCCAGGGCGCATGCTCGCGCGAGGAACCACAGCCGAAATTGTCGAAGGCGATCAGGATTTCCGCGTGGCGGTAGGGCTCCTGGTTCAGCACGAAGTCCGGGTTCTCCGACCCGTCCTCCTTGTACCGCATGTTCGCGAACAGCGACTTGCCGAGTCCGGTGCGCGCGATGGTCTTGAGGAAGCGCGCCGGGATGATCTTGTCCGTGTCGATGTTCGCCGCCGGCATCGGCGCCGCGACGCCGGTCAGCGTGGTGAAGGGCTGCATCTCACACGGCTTCCTTCGGCTGATGATTGCGCACATCGACAAGGTGGCCGTGGATCGCCGCCGCCGCCGCCATGGCCGGGGAGACCAGGTGCGTCCGCCCGCCCGGCCCCTGCCGGCCCTCGAAGTTGCGGTTGCTGGTGCTGGCGCTGCGCTGGCCCGGCGTCAGCTTGTCCGGGTTCATGCCGAGGCACATCGAACAGCCCGCCTCGCGCCATTCGAAGCCGGCTTCCTTCAGGATGAGGTCGAGCCCCTCATCCTCCGCCTGCTTCTTCACCAGCCCGCTGCCCGGCACGACCAGCGCGCGCACGTGGTCCGCGACCTTGTGGCCACGCGCGATGGCGGCGGCGGCGCGGATGTCCTCGATGCGGGAATTGGTGCAGGAGCCGATGAAGGCGACGTCGATCTTCAGCCCGTCCAGCTTCTGGCCCGGCTGCAGGTCCATGTAGTGCAGCATGCGCTGCATCTGCGCCCGGCGATCCTCATCCTCAACGGATGCCGGGTCCGGCACGATACCGGTGATCGGCAGCACGGCCTCCGGATTGGTGCCCCAGGTGACCTGCGGCGCGATCTCCGCGGCGTCGAGCACCACTTCCTTGTCGAAATGCGCGCCCTCATCAGAAGGCAGCGTCTTCCACCAGGCCACGGCCTTGTCGTAATCCGCGCCCTTCGGCGCGAAGGGCCGGCCCTTGACGTAGTCGAAGGTGGTCTGGTCCGGCGCCACCATGCCGGCGCGCGCGCCGGCCTCGATCGTCATGTTGCACAGCGTCATGCGCCCGGCCATGTCGAGCGCGCGGATCGCCTCGCCGGCATACTCGATCACATGGCCGGTGCCACCGCCCGTGCCGATCTTGCCGATGATGGCGAGCACGATGTCCTTCGCCGTGCAGCCCACCGGCAGCACGCCATCGACCGTCACGCGCATGTTCTTCGCCGGCTTCTGCAACAGCGTCTGCGTCGCCATCACATGCTCGACCTCGGAGGTGCCGATGCCGAAGGCGAGCGCGCCCATCGCGCCATGCGTCGAGGTGTGGCTGTCGCCGCAGACCAGCGTCATGCCCGGCAGGGACAGGCCGAGTTCCGGCCCGATGACATGCACGATGCCCTGGCGGATGTCGGTCAGCGGAATGTAGGGCACGCCGAACTCGACGACGTTGCGCTCCAGCGTTTCGACCTGCGTGCGGCTTTCCGGATCCTCGATCCGGCCATAGCGGGATGCGTCGGTGGCGATGTTGTGGTCGACCACCGCGATCGTCGCATCCGGGCGGCGCAGCTTTCGGCCGGCGAGGCGAAGGCCCTCGAAGGCCTGCGGGCTGGTGACTTCGTGGGTCAGGTGCTTGTCGATGTAGAGGACCGCGGTGCCATCCGGCAGCGTGTCCACCACATGGGCATCCCAGATCTTGTCGAACAGCGTGCGCGGCCTGGCCATCGCTTCCCCCTATCTCAACACATCCGCCGGCCCCCTCACCCAACCCTCTCCCCAAAGGGGGAGAGGGCTTTGCGAGGTCAGGCGGTGGCGGGCACTTCGCGCTTGTCGCGGGCGCGTTCCACGATGCGCGCCGCCTTGCCGGTCCGGCCACGCAGGTAATACAGCTTCGCGCGCCGCACCTTGCCGCGGCGGACGACGACGATCTCGGCGACGTTCGGCGAATACAGCGGGAAGATGCGCTCCACGCCCTCGCCGTAGGACAGCTTGCGGACGGTGAAGTTGCTGTTCAGGCCGCGGTTGCTGCGCGCGATGCAGACGCCTTCATAGGCCTGAACGCGGGTGCGCTCGCCTTCGACGACCTTCACCATGACGCGGAGCGTGTCGCCCGCATCGAAGGCCGGAGTCGCGCGCTTCTCGGAGAGGCGCGCCTGCTGCGCGGCCTCGAACTGCTGGAGCAGGTTCATCTTATGGTCCTTCCAATCAAATGCATCTAGGCGGCGGCCGGATGGCCGTCCAGCCGCGCTGGCCTGGCCAGCTCGTTTCGAAGATGTTTGTCCCACAGGTCGGGTCGCCGCATGCGCGTCGCCGCCTCCGCCTCCGCGCGCCGCCAGCGCGCAACTTCCGCATGGTGCCCGGACAGCAGCACATCCGGCACGCGCCGCGCCTGCCATTCGGCCGGGCGGGTGTAGTGCGGATATTCCAGCAGCCCCTCTGCGCCGTGGCTTTCCTCGGCGCCGCTCGCCACGCCGCCCATCACGCCCGGCAGCAGCCGGACGCAGGCATCGAGCAGCAGCAGCGCCGCCGGCTCGCCACCCGACAGCACGAAATCCCCGGCGGAGACCTCCAGCATGCCGCGCGCCTCGATCACCCGCTGGTCGACGCCCTCGTAGCGGCCGCACAGCAGCACCACGCCGGGTCCCGTCGACAACTCCCGCACCAGCGCCTGGTCCAGCAGCCGCCCACGCGGCGTCAGGTAGACCAGCGGCGCACCGGGGTTGCGCGCCTGTGCCGCGGCGCAGGCGGCATCGAGCACATCCGGCCGCATCACCATGCCCGCACCACCGCCGAACGGCGTATCGTCCACCGTCCGGTACCGGTCCGTGGCAAAGCCGCGGATGTCCATGGCGTCCACTGCCCAGCGCTGTTCGCGCAACGCCTTGCCCGCAAGGGAAAGGCCGAGTGGCCCCGGGAACATCTCAGGGAACAGCGTCAGGATGGTCGCCTGCCAGGTCATGCCGCTTCTTCCCCTGGCTGGGGCGGCACGATGATCTCGGCCGGAGGCGCCACGACGACACGCCCGCCGGCGATATCGACCACCGGCACGACCGCCTTGGTGAAGGGCAGCAGCAGCTCGCCAGCAGGACCATCGACAACCAGGAACGGCCCGGCGCCATGATCCTCGACCGCGCGCACCGTGCCGAGTTGCGCCCCATCCTCCCCGAAGGCCGGCAGGCCTTCCAGGTCGCACAGGAAGAACTCCTCGGGGTCCACCGGCGGCGGCAGCCGGTCGCGTTCGGCGAACAGCTTCGTGCCGGTCAGCTTCGCCGCCTGGTCGCGATCCGTCACGCCCTCGATGCGGGCGATGCCATCCGGCAGCACTGTCACGGCGAAGCGGCTCACGCCGGTCTCATCCGTCAGCGGGCCGTAGCTGGCCATGGCCATCGGGTCCGCGGTGAAGGCGCGCAGGCGCACGAGGCCGCGCACGCCATGCGGCCGCCCGATCTCGCCCACGATCACCCGCTTCACCCGCGCCACCCGTCAGCCTCCCTGGCTCAGCCCGCCGCAGCGTTTGCGGCGGCGCGTTCCTGCGCCTTCTTCTTCGGCAAGGACTGCTTCGGCTGCTCCGGGAACACCGGCATCGGCGCCAGCCCGGCATGGCCGAGGAACTTCGCCACGCGGTCCGTCGGCAGCGCGCCGACCGACTTCCAGTAGACGATGCGCTCGGCGAACAGCCGCACGCGGTCGGCGTGGTCCGACGGCAGCATCGGGTTGTAGCTGCCCAGCTTCTCGATGAAGCGGCCGTCGCGCGGGCTGCGGCTGTCGGCCACCACGATGTGGTAGTACGGACGCTTCTTGGCGCCGGCGCGGGCGAGGCGGATCTTGAGGCCCATGAGGGTTACCTTCTCCTGATCTTCAAAAGGGTCGTTCGTTGCCAGGCGTGTTCGTCAGAACGGCCTGCGGCCTTGGGGCATCAGCGCGGCGAGACCGCCGCGCATCATCCCCTTCTGGCCCATCTTGTTCATCCGCTTCATCATGTCCGACATGTCGTCGAACTGCTTCAGCAGGCGATTCACTTCCTGCACCGTGGTGCCGGATCCCGTAGCGATGCGCTTCTTCCGCGATGCCTTGATGAGCTCCGGCTTGCGCCGTTCCATCATCGTCATCGAGGAAATGATCGCCGCCTGGCGCTTCAGCATGGACTGGTCGAGATTGGCGTTCTCGATCTGCGCCTTCATCTTGCCGATGCCCGGCAGCATGCCGAGGATGCCGGACAGCGAGCCCATCTTGCCGATCTGCTTGATCTGCTGCGCGTAGTCCTCGAGGTCGAACGACCCCTTCTGCATCTTCTTCGCAAGCTTCTCGGCTTCAGCCTGGTCGATCGTCTCCGCGGCCCGCTCGACGAGGGAGACGATGTCGCCCATGCCGAGGATGCGGTTGGCGATGCGATCGGGGTGGAAATCCTCCAGCGCATCCAGCTTCTCGCCGGCGCCGAGCAGCTTGATCGGCGCGCCCGTCACCGCGCGCATGGACAGCGCGGCGCCACCGCGCGCATCGCCATCAACCCGCGTCATGACGATACCGGTGACGCCGACCTGCTCGTTGAACGCCCGCGCCGTCTGCACCGCGTCCTGGCCGGTCATCGCATCGACCACCAGCAGCGTCTCATGCGGCCTGGCAAACGCCTTCACCGCGGCGACTTCGGCCATCAGTTCCGCGTCGATCGAAAGACGACCTGCGGTGTCGAGAATCACCACGTCGTACAGTTCGCGCCGCGCCACATCCATGGCGCGCGCCGCGATCTCCAGCGGCTTCTGCCCGGCGACGATCGGCAGGCACGTCACCTCGGCGCGGTCCGCCAATTGCTGCAACTGCAACTGCGCCGCCGGGCGGTGCACGTCGAGCGAGGCGAGCAGCACCTTCTTGCGCTCGCGCGTGCGCAGCCGCAGCGCGATCTTGCCCGACGTCGTCGTCTTGCCCGAGCCCTGGAGACCCACCATCAGGATCGGCAGCGGCGACGGCGCGTTGAGGTCCACGCCCCGCTTGCCGTCATCCCCCTCGCCACCGCCCAGCGCTTCCACCAGCGCGTCGTTGACGATCTTGATGACCTGCTGCGCCGGGGAGACGCTGCGGATGACCTCCTGCCCCACCGCACGCTCGCGCACGCGGTTCACCAGGTCCTTCACCACGGGCAGCGCGACGTCGGCCTCCAGCAGCGCGATGCGGACCTCCCGCAGCGCCTCCTGGACATCGGCATCCGACAGCGCACCGTGACGGCGCAGCTTGTCGAATACCCCTGTCAGCCTGTTGCCGAGCGCCTCGAACATCGTGGCGTATGCACCCCTTGAAGCCGTTGCGGCGCCCCCAAACGAAATCGCGCCGCTGCGCGAGTCTTCGCGGAGCGACGGAGCCGACCCACCTGTAGCGGGGCGACCAATCCTCGGGGGGACCCCGATGCGTCGGTTCCTACCCCCGGCGGGATGCCCGGGTCAAGCGGGACGGCGGCCGATGACGACGAGGTTCTGCCAGGCATCGGGCGGCAGGCTCGCCGCCTCCTCCGCCGTGTTCCAGCAGGCGGAATAATGCGCCACCTCCACCTCCAACCCCGCCTCGGCCAGCGCGTCGAGCACCTCCGACATGGTGTATTCGCGGACATGGTGGTGCGAGCGGTCGCCGGGGCCGAATCTGCCGCCGAAGATGGGCTGCGGGTTGCGGCCTTCCAGCAGGCGGCCGCGGGCGGCCTGCCGCAGGAAGTTCGGCGTGGTCACGTACAGGAACCCGCCCGGCCGCAGGGTGCCGCCCAGCGCACGGAACAGGTTGGTGGGGTTCACCACCAGATGCTCCAGCACCTCGCACAGCATGACGAGGTCGAGCCCCTCCAGCGCCGCGCCGGGCACCGGCAGCGTGGAGGCGGCCCGCAGATCCACCAGCTCCAGGTCGAGCTGCACCTGGCGTTCGACCACGCCCTTCAATTGCGGGTGGTGGAACAGGCACAGCGAGCTCAGGCGCAGCTCCGGAAAGGCCGCGCGGTAGAGCATCGGCGTGATGGAGGAGCCGATCTCCAGCACCCGGCAGGCCGGCCAGCCGGGCGTGTCCCGCAGCAGGGTGCCGATGGCGTGCAGCGCTTCCGCGAAGCGCAGCCGGTGGAAGGCCGCATAGTCCTTCTGGTCCTGCCGTAGGGCACCCTGGCCGTCGAGCGCCGCCAGCACCTGGTCCAGCAGGCCCACCTGCGAACCTGTCCCCGCCTCGAAGGCCGCCGACCGCGCAAGCAGCCCGGCATCGCCGACCAGTCGCGCGGGTAACGCCGGGGTAAAGGCGGCGGCGGGAACCGGCTCCATGGCCGGGAAGAAGCGGTTGCGCAGGGCGGCCAGCATCGAGTCTCAGCCAGCCTCCCCCAGCGCCACCAGGTCCGGCGCCTATTTCGGCGCCAGCACCATGATCATCTGCCGGTTCTCCAGGCGCGGCATGGATTCCACCTTCGTGGCCTCCGCCAGTTCCGTCCGGATCCGGTCCAGCACGCGCAGCCCCAGATCCTGGTGCGCCATCTCGCGGCCACGGAAGCGAAGGGTTACCTTCACCTTGTCGCCCTCGGAGATGAATTCCTTCATCTGGCGCATCTTCACGCCGTAATCATGGTCGTCGATGTTCGGACGAACCTTGATTTCCTTCAGCTCGACGACCTTCTGCCGCTTGCGCGCCTCGTTGGCCTTCTTCTGCTGCTCGTATTTGTACTTGCCGTAGTCCAGGATCTTGCAGACCGGGGGTACGGCATTCGGGCTGATCTCGAGCAGATCGAGGCCGACTTCATAGGCCCGCAGCAAAGCGTCGCGCGCAGACATCACCCCGATCATCTCGCCGTCCTGATCGATCAGGCGGACCTGGGGTACTCGGATGTCTTCGTTGACCCGCGGGCCGTCGCGCGTCGGCAACTGGGCGGGCATCGGACCTCGGGCTATTGTGCTCTCCTGTCGTTGTTCAAGTCGAATCAACCCTGTTATGGCGATGCGGTCCTGCGGAAGCAAGCCGCTATGGGGTGACCAAATCGGGGGGAACCGCTTCCGCGACCAGGCGGGCGACCGCCTCCGAAAGCGGCAGCGTCTCCTGTTCCCGCCCAGGTAGGCGCCGCAGGACCAACCGGCCCTCCTCCGCCTCCCGCCGCCCGACCACCGCCAGTACCGGCACGCGCTGCGCGATGTGGTCCGGCACCTTGCGGTTGATCTTCTCGTTCCGCAGATCCAGTTCCACGCGGATGCCTGCCTTGGCGAGGTCCGCCGCCACCTTGCGGGCATACTCATCGGCGTCGGAGACAATGGTCGCCACCACCACCTGCACCGGCGCCAGCCACAGCGGGAAGCGCCCGGCATATTGCTCGATCAGGATGCCGATGAAGCGCTCGAAGCTGCCGAGCACCGCGCGGTGCAGCATGACGGGCCGCTTACGGCTGCCGTCCTCCGCCACGTATTCCGCGCCGAGCCGTTCCGGCAGCACGAAGTCGGTCTGCAGGGTGCCGCACTGCCAGTCGCGGCCGATCGCGTCGCGCAGCACGAATTCCAGCTTCGGGCCGTAGAAGGCGCCCTCCCCCGGGTTCAGCTCATAGGACACGCCCGCCGCCTCGCAGCCCCGCCGCAGCGCGTCCTCGGCCTGGTCCCACACGGCGTCGCTGCCGGCCCGCTCCACCGGGCGGTCGGAGAACTTCACCCGGAAACTCTCGAAGCCCAGGTCGCGGTACACCGCGGTCAGCAGCGCCACGAAGCGCACCGTCTCATCCGCGATCTGCGCCTCGGTGCAGAAGATGTGGGCATCGTCCTGCGTGAAGGCGCGCACCCGCATGATGCCGTGCAGCGCGCCGGAGGGCTCGTAGCGATGGCAGGCGCCGAACTCCGCCATCCGCCACGGCAGCTCGCGGTAGGACCGCAGGCCCTGGTTGAAGATCAGCACGTGGCAGGGGCAGTTCATCGGCTTCAGCGCGAGCGCACGATGCGCCTCGTCCTGGTCCTCCACCGTCGCCATGAACATGTTCTTGCGGTAGTTCTCCCAGTGGCCGCTGGCTTCCCACAGCTTGCGGTCGAGCACCTGCGGGGTGCGCACCTCCTGGTACTCGGCCGCGTCCAGGCGGCGGCGCATGTAGTCCTCCACCGTGCGGTACAGCTTCCAGCCCTTCGGGTGCCAGAACACGCTACCGGTCGCTTCCTCCTGCACGTGGAACAGGTTCATCTCGCGGCCGATGCGGCGGTGGTCGCGCTTCTCCGCCTCCTCGATCTGCAGCAGGTGCGCGTCGAGCTCCTTCTGGTCGCGCCAGGCGGTGCCATAGATGCGCGACAGCACCGGGTTGTCCGACTTGCCGCGCCAGTACGCCCCAGCGACCTTCATCAGCTTGAAGGCGGTGCCGACATCGCCGGTCCCGCGCATGTGCGGGCCGCGGCACAAATCGATCCATTCGCCCTGGCTGTACAGGCTGATCTCGACGTCGTCCGGCAGGTCCTTGATCAGCTCGACCTTGAACGCCTCGCCCTTCTTCTCGAACAGCGAGATCGCATCGTGGCGGGACACCACGCTGCGCTGGAACGGAGCATTGCGGGCGATGATCTCCCGCATCTTCGCCTCGATCGCGGCAAAGTCGTCCACGCCGAAGGGCTGGTTGCGGAAGAAGTCGTAGTAGAACCCGTTCTCGATGGTCGGGCCGATGGTGACCTGGGTGCCCGGGAACAGCGCCTGCACGGCTTCCGCCAGCACATGCGCGGTATCGTGGCGGATCATCTCCAGCGCCTCGGGGTCGCGCCGGGTGATGAAGCGCAGGCTGGCGTCTTCCGAAATCTCGTCCGACAGGTCGCGCAGCCGGCCATCCACCTGCATGGCGAGCGCGGCCTTGGCCAGGCCCGGCCCGATGCTGGCGGCGACCGTCGTGCCGGTGACGGGCCCGGCGAAGTCGCGGACGGAACCGTCTGGCAGGGTGATCGCGGGCATCGGGATACAGGGCTCCTGGGCTGTGCTAAGGGGGGCGGACCATGGCCAGCCCGCCGCGCCCGCGTCAAGCCGGCGCGGCGGGCTGGGTGGCCTCGCGTGACATTTCTGCCGTCACTACCCGTTGTTACTACCTGATGGATCACCCATGACCGAAGCCGTCTCGCCGCCCCGCGCGGCGCTCTATGTTGATTTCGACAATGTCTTCATGGCCCTGATGCGCTGGGACGAGCGGGCCGCCTACGCCTTCGGCGAACGCCCCGATGCCTGGCTTGCCTGGCTGGAGGGCCGCGAGGAGGATGGCAAGCCCGCCACCCGCCGCACCCTGGTGCGCCGCTGCTACCTGAACCCGGCCGGCTACCATGATTTCCAGCTCGGCCGCCCCGTCGCCCGCTACCGCGCGGCGCGGGACCTGCGCAACCGCACCTACTTCTCGGAATTCCGCGCCGCCTTCGTGCAGGCCGGCTTCGACGTGGTGGATTGCCCGGCCATCGCCTGGCTGAAGAACAGCGCCGACATGAAGATGGCGCTCGACATCCGGGAGGCGCTGGACCACCGCACGAACTTCGATGAATTCGTGCTGCTGTCCGGCGACAGCGACTTCCTGCCGGCCCTGGCGCGGCTGCGGGCGCATGACCGCCGCATCACCATCCTGGCGCAGGACACCGCCAAGGCGGCCTACCTGGCGGCCGCGGATGTCGTGGTGGGGCTGGATGAATTCGCCCGCGCCGGCATGGGCAACCTGCCCGTGGCCCAGTTCTCCGCCCCGGCGGCGCCGCAGGCGGTCGCACCGGCCGCGCCGCGCCCGCCGGCGGTGGACATCCCCGCGCTGCGCGCCCAGGCGCTGGACTGGGTGCGGGATGCGGTGGCGCGCAGCCCGGGTGGCGCGGTGCGCCTCACCGAGATCGGCCAGGCCCTGCCCCGCGCCTTCCCCGCGCTCCGCCACACCGACTACGCCGGCGCCGGCTCGCTCGGCGCCCTGATCGAGGAGGCGCACGACCCGCGCATGACGCTGTCCGGCCCGCCCGCCCGGCGCTGGGTCTTCGATGCGGAGCGCGGTGCAGCGCCCGAGGAGGCGGCAGCCGGACCGGCGCCCCCCAGCGCGCCGGAGGAGGTGGCGAAGCCCGCCGAGACGCCGGATCCCGCGCTCGAAGCCCCGGAGCCGGCACCCGAGGCGCCCGACATCGAGGCCCCCGAACCGCAGATCACGCCGGAGGCTGCGATGGCGGAGGCCGCGCAGCTGGTGCGCGACCTGCTGTGGGGCTCCCGTGACCCGAAGGGCCTGCCGCACGACCTGCCCGCCTTCACGCCGGAGGAACTGGGCTTCCTGCTGCCCGCGATCGCCGCGGCGCAACCGCTGAACCCCGCCGAGGCCGCGCCGATGCTGGCCGAGGCCGCCGCCGCGCAGGGGCTGTACATCTCGGCGCGGGAGGTGACGGCGCTGCTGCGCTGGCTGATGCGCGGCTACGTCAAGCTGCACGAGCCGGTCGGCCCGGAAGGCGCGCTGCGCCTGTCCCGCGTGCTGTTCGCCACGCTGGTCAACACCACCCGCGCGCTGGACGAGAAACTTTCGGAGCCGGAGACGGAGGCGCTGCGCCGCTGGACGCAGCACGCCCTCATCCCGGCGTAAGGTCCGCCGGCACCACGCCGGCCAGCGCCGCCTGCACCGTCTCCGGCCCCAGGGCTGCCAGAGGCACGTGGCGCAGCACGGCGACGGCGGGGCCACGCGGGGCGCACAAGGCCGGGTCGCTGTCGCCGCCGAACAGCGCCAGGGTCGGGCAGCCGGCGGCGGCGATCAGGTGGGTCGGGCCGGTGTCGTTGCCCAGCGCGAAGCGGGCGCGGCGGGCCAGGGCGGCGATCTCGGCAAAGCCGGTGCGGCCGGCCAGGCTGAGGCTGCCGGGCGCGGCCCGCGCGATACCCTCGGCCATCTCCACCTCCGCGGGGCCGCCGAGCACCACGCAGGGCACCGGGCAGGTCCGCGCGAATTCCGCGAAGCGCATCGCCGGCCAGCGCTTGCCGGGCCGCTGCGGCGATGCGCCGGGCACCAGGAGGGCGAAATCCGGCGGCAGCGCGAAGGCGGAAAGATCGGCGTCCAGCCAGCCCATCGCCGGCGTCGGAAAATCCGTGATCCCGGCCGCTTCCAGCTGCTCGCGCTGGCGTTCCACCGTGTGCAGCGCATCCCGGTCCGGATTGTCGTGCCGGTGGGAGGCACCGCTGGCGACGCCGGACCACTCCGCCCGCAACCCCACCAGCCAGCGGTAGCGGGAGGATCTTCCGCTGGTCTGCAGGTCATACACCCGCCCGAACCGCGCCGCCCGCAGCCGCCGCCGCAGCGCCAGCACGGCGCGCAGGTCGTGCCAGGACGGCCGGCCTTCCGCCCAGACCTCGTCGAACCACGGGCTGCGCCGCGCCAGTTCGGCAAAGGGGGGCGTCGTCAGTAGCACGATGCGGGCGCCAGGGTGATGCGCGCGGATAGCGGCGAAGGGCCCGAACGACTGCACGAAATCGCCCAGAGCCCCGAGCCGGATGACCAGGATCGCATCCATCACAGCAATTCCCGGTACACGGCCAGCGTCGCCGCCTGCATCGCCGCCGTGCTGTAGCGCGCCAGCACAGCCTCCCGCGCCGCCTGTCCCACCGCGTCGCGCAGCGCCGGCGGCATGGCCAGCACCTGCGCCAGCATCGCGGCCAGCGCCGCCGGATCGCCGGGCGGCACCAGCCAGCCGGTGATGCCGTGCTCCACCGTCTCCCGCGGCCCGCCGAGATCCGCGGCGATCACGGGCCGCGCCATGGCCTGCGCCTCGATGACCGTGCGGCCGAAGGCCTCGGCATCCGTGCTGGCATGCACCACCAGGTCGGCGGCGGCCAGCGCCACATCCATGCGGTCGACATGACCGATCAGGCGGACGCGATCCGCCACGCCATGCCGGCGCGCGAGGGCCAGCAACTCGTCGCGGTAGGCATCGCGCCCGTCGCCGGCCAGCAGCGCGACGGGTTGCCCCGGCAGCTGCGCCAGCGCCTCCACCAGCACTGGCTGGCCCTTCCAGCGGGTCAGGCGCGCCGGCAGCAGGATCGCCGCCTCGCCATCCGGCACGCCCCAGGCGGCACGCTGCGCGGCGATGGCATCGGGCGGGATCCGGGCCGGGTCGAAGCGCCGCGGGTCGACTCCGCGCGGAATCAGGCGGATGCGCGCATCCGGCACGCCGTGGCGGCTGCGGACCAGGTCGGCGATGAAGCCGCTGATGGCGATGACGCGGTCGCCCCGCGCCATGACGGAATTGTACAGCCGCTTGCCCGGCAGGTTCTCGTTGTAGGTGCCGTGGTAGGTGGTGACGAAGGCCCGCCCGGTGCGCCGCGCCGCGATCAGCGCGGACCAGGCCGGCGCGCGGGACCGCGCATGCAGGATGGCGATGTCCTCCCGCCGCACCAGCGCCGCCAGCGCCGCGGCGTTGCGCCAGATCGCCAGCGGCGATTTCGTGGCCAGCGGCAGCGCCACGTGCCGCACGCCCAGCCTGTCCAGCTCCGCCACCAGCGGCCCTCCGGCGGAGGCCACGAGCGGCCGCAGCCCGGCGTCGCGGATCGCCTCCGCGATCTCGATCGTGCCACGCTCCACGCCGCCGGAGGCCAGGCTGGGCAGCAACTGGAGCACGCCGGGCGGCTGGGTCATGGCGATGCGCTCATCGCCCGCTGGTCTAGACCCCGTCCGCCAGTGCGTCCATCGGGCGTGCGTCCATCAGCCGCCCTTGACGCCGCCCTGCGTCAGCCCGGCGACGATCTGCTTCTGCGCCACCAGCGTCAGGATCAGCACCGGCGCCGTGACCAGCAGCGCGGCGGCGGAAAGCGGGCCCCAGCTGATCTGCTCGAAGGTCAGCATGTTGTTCACCGCCACCGGCAGCGTCCGCGTCTCCCGCCCCGCCAGCACCATGGCGAAGATGAAATTGTTCCAGGAGAAGATGAAGGCGAGGATCGTCGCCACCGTGATCCCCGGCCGCGCCAGGGGCAGCGCCACATGGCGGAAGGCCTGCCAGATGGTGGCGCCATCAACCAGCGCCGCCTCCTCCAGCTCCGCCGGCAGCCCCTCGAAGAAGCCGATCATCACCCAGACCGCGATCGGCACCGTCAGCACCAGGTGCGTGATCAGGATCGGCCACAGCGTGCCGGTCAGCCCGAGCCACTGGAACAGCAGGAACAGCGGGATGAGGTAGGACAGGCCCGGCGTGATCCTGGCGATCAGGATCAGCACCGCCGCCTTGGTCGCGCGCATCTTGGCGATGCCGTAGCCCGCCGGCACCCCGACCAGCAACGCGATGCCCGTTGCGCCGAAACTCACCACCACGCTGTTCCAGGCCTGCAACAGGAAGTCGTTGCGCTCGAACACCGCGCGGAAATTGTCGAGCGTCGGCGGGTAGGGGATGAAGACCGGCGGGAAGGCGGTGTTGTCCACCTCGTTCTTCAACGACAGCGACAGCATCCACAGGAACACCAGCGCCGCCGGCGACACCAGCACGATGACGGAGAGGCCGAAGGCCAGGCTTTCAAGTCGCCGCCGGATCGGCCTGCGGCGTATCACGCCTTGCGCCATCAGACCGCGTCCTTGAAGCGCTCGCGCGACCACAGCAGCAGCATGGCGAGCCCGATGATGAGGACGAAGAACACCACCACCACGGCGCTGGCATAGCCCATGTTGTAGTAGGCGAAGGCGTTGAGATACAGGAAGATGTTGATGGTCTCGCTGGCCGTGCCCGGTCCACCCTGGGTTATGACGTAGATCGTGTCGAAGGTCTTCAGCGCATCGATGGTGCGGATGATGATCGCGACCATCAGGAACGGCGCCAGCAGCGGCAGGGTGATGTAGCGGAAGGCCTGGAAGCTGGTCGCGCCATCGATCTTCGCCGCCTCGTAGGGATCGACCGGCAGGCTCGCCAGCCCGCCGAGCACCAGCAGCATCACCAGCGGCGTCCAGTGCCAGACCTCCACCATCACCAGCGTCGGGATTACGGTGTTGGCGTCATAGACCCACAGGCTCGGAGGGATGCCGAACTGGCTGAGGATCCAGTTCAGCACCCCGAGCTGCGGGTGGAACATCATGGTCCAGACCAGCGCCACCGCCACCGGCGTCGCCATCATCGGCAGGATGAAGATGGTGCGCGCCAGCCCGCGCAGCGGGAACTTGCGGTGGAAGGCGAGTGCCGCCGCGACGCCGAGCACCACCGGGATCACCACCGCCAGCACGGTGAAATACAGCGTGCGCAGGATGCTGCCGTGGAAGCGCTCGTCATGCAGCAGGCGCTCGTAGTTCGCGAGTCCGACGAAGGTCCGGCCCTGCCCCAGCTTCCATTCCTGCAGGCTCATCCACAGCGTGAACACCCAGGGAAACAGGATGACCGCCACCACCACCACGGCGGCCGGCACGATGAACGGCCAGTAGTGCCGCGCATAGGCACGCCTGCGCCGCACCTTGTCCGCCGCGACGCCCGCCAGCGCCGCCGCATGCCCATCCGCCATCAGCAGTTCGCCAGAAATGCCCTCTCCCCCCAATGGGGGAGAGGGTTGGGTGAGGGGGACCGCAAGACCGACACGACGTGCAACATCACGTCGCGCGTTCCGACTGCTCCAAAATGGGCCGGAACGCCTCCGTCGCGCGCTTCAACTCCGCAGCCACGTCCGCGCCGCCGATGGTGTTGGTCAGCGCGGTGCCCAGCGTATCGCGGAATTCCGTCACCGGCACGATCTCCGGCAGCCCCGGCCGCGCGATCTCGGCGCTCTTGATCAGCGTCTCGAAATAGTCGCGCGCGAAGCGGCTGGACCGGATCGCCTCCTCGTTGCGGAAGGCACTCTGCCGTGCCGGTGCGCCGGCGCCGGAGGTCAGGTAGCGAAGCTGGTTCTCCTTGCCCAGCGCCCATTGCAGGTAGTACCAGGCCGCGCCGCGCTTGCGTTCGGAGGACGCCTCGCTGATGCCGAAGCCGGTGCCGAACAGGCAGCAATGATGATGCGCCGGCCCCGCCGGCACCACCGCGTAGCCCACCTTGCCGGCGACGCGGGATCGCGTCGCATCCTCCAGCGGTGCGGCGAAGCCGACGCCATCCAGCCACATCGCGGCGCGGCCCTGCATGAAGGTGGTCTGCGCCTCGTTCCAGTTGAAGCCGGCGGAACCGGGCGGCGCGGTTTCCCGCATCAGCTTCTTGTACATCTCCCCGGCCCAGATCGCGTCCGGCGTATCCGTGATCAGCCGCGTATTCGCATCGATGGTGTCGCGCTGCTGCGTGCCGAGCAGGAAGCTGGTGTACAGCACGACATTGGCATTGCGCAGGCCGCGGCCGACAAAGCCGTATTGCTGCGCGCGGGCATCCGTCAGGCGCTTCGCCGTCTCGTACAGCTCGTCATAGGTCTTGGGCGGCTGCAACCCGGCGCGCGCGAAGATCTCCTTGTTGTAGTACAGGATGAAGTAGTCGGTGAACTCCGGCAGCGTGTCCATCCGCCCATCCGCCTGGGTCGAATAGGCCACCGCGCCGGCGCCGAAATCCGGGAAGTCGAAATCCGGCGCGGTCAGCGACGCGTCGGCGATCAGCGGCCGCAGATCGGTGGTCCACTTCGCGCGCCCGACCTGCCGCTTGCTGACATGCAGGCTGATGCCGACCGCATCGAAGGACGGACGGCCGGAGCTGAACTCGATGACGAATTTCTGCCGGTGCTGCTGTTCCGGAATGCCCTCGGACCCGACGCGGATGCCGGTCAGCGCCTCGAATTCCCGCTGCTGGCGGATCAGGATCTGGCTGCGCGGATTGGCGGTGAGGCTGACCTCGATCCGCTCGCCCTCGAAGCGCTTCCAGTTGAAGGCGCCCTGCGCATCCACCTGGCGCACCAGCGCCGGTGCCGACAAAAGGCCCGCACCACCCAACAGCGCCGTGCGGCGCGTGAAAAGCGTCATCCGTTCCTCCATCGGGCTCGTCACGGCCCGTGGAACGTATGCTCCGCCAGAATTGCGCCGCACGGCAAGCCCCAATCGCGGCGCGTCACGCCGCGCGCGCGGCCCCCACGGCGCGGCTGCGCGCCATCGCCGCCTGGGCGAAGGGGCTTTCCGGCTTGGCGGCCAGCCGCCGCCCCGCCAGACCGCGGGCCACCGATCCCTCCCCGGCCCGCAGCGCCGCCTCCAGCAATGTCAGCCAGATCACGTCGCGCTGCGCGTTGGACCCGCCGAAGCCGATCGCCTGCCCCGCCACCGGCACCATGGTCCACACCGCGCGCCCGTGGTCGCCCAGCATGAAGGCCGCAAAACCCTCGGCCAGCGGCAGGCCGATGTCGCGCGTCATGCGGGCGTTGCTGCCGCGGCCGGCCGCCGCGCGCCGCATCGCGCCCAGCACCTCCGCCACCAGGTCCGCCCGTCCGGCGCCGAGATGCGCCATCACGGCGTGCAGGTCGCTGAAGGCGTAGAAGCCGGCGCCGCCCATCGCCTGCCACGCCGCGGAGACGGCGGCGAAGCGCCCGCCGGTCTCCACGCCGCGCAGCATCAGGCGCCACAGCATGGCCGAGGCATCGACCAGTTCCAGCACCACGCTGCCCTCCCGCGGCGCCACGGCGCGGTCATAGATCGCCAGCACCTGGTCATGCTCACTGTGTTCCAGGTGGTACAGCGCCAGGTGCCACCAGTTGTGCACCGCGAGCAGCCCGGCCTGGCTCCACGCGCCTTCCCGCAGGCCGAGGAACTGCACGCCCTCCCGATCCCGGCCTTGCATCTCCATCACATGCGCGACCGCATGGGTGGCCCAGGCATCGGTCGGGTTCAGCGCCAGCGCCATGCGGCCGGCCTGCTCGGCCTGGCCGTATTCGCCGCATTCCTCCAGCCCGAAGGCCTGCATCCCGAGCATCCAGGCGAAGCCCGTCTCCGCCTCCCGCCAATTGCGCATGGCCGCCGTCGGGCGGTCGCGCAGCCCGGCGGCGTTGCCCAGGAAGAAGTCGGTGGTGTGCGCCACCTGCAAGGCGAACAGGTCGCGCGGATATTCCGCGCTGATCGCGCCGTAGCGCGTCTGCGCCAGGCTCATGTCGCCCTCGCACCAGGCGCGGGCGGCGGCCAGGTGGGCGCGTTCGCGCGCATTGGCGTGGCGCAGCGCCTCCCCGGCCTCGATGCTGCGCAGGCCTTCCGCCGCCGCGGCGGGCTCGCCCGACATCACCATCAGGCCGGCGCGCAGCGCGTGGCCCATGGCGAAGTCCGGCTGTTCGGCGATGGCGGCGTCGGCCAGCGCGAGGGGGTCGGCGCGGAAGCCGAGCATGGCCTCCGCCGCCTGGTCCAGCGTCGCGACGGCGCCGCGGTTGGTGGTGGAGACGGCGTTGCCGTAGCGGTCCGTGGTGGCCATGGATGAAACTCCCTCAGAACTGGTTCAGCAGCGGCAGGGCGGGCGCCGGCCTGGGCGGCAGGCCGATGTCGCGGCGCAGGTGATTGTCGAGCCGGGCGATCTCCGCCCGGTGGCGCCAGCGACGGCCGATCCGGCCATCCAGCAGCGCGGCGAAAGCAGCGTCCATCATCGTCGTGATCCCTCGAATGCATTGTCTGACGGCGCGCTTTCTGGCGGATGCGGGTTTCGGCGCGATTGCGCAGGCCAACCCAAAGCGGTTTCAGCGGCATGTCGCGTGTTTCGCCGGCTTCGGGGCAAGCGGCTCTCCCGGGGGGCCTTGGCGGTCGGCCGCAAGCGGCTACTCTGCCCCCCGCCAGCCACACAACAGGAAGATCGCACCGCATGTCCCAGCCCGATGCGCTGCCCGCAGATTGGCAGTCCGGCAGCTTCGCGCTGCGCCTGATGACGCCGGACGGCCCGGTGGCCTTCGCGCTCCAGGCCGGCGAGGCCTTCGACATGACCCCCGCCTTCGGCACCGTCAGCGGCTGGCTGAACACGGAGGACCCGGTCGCCGCCATCCACGCGCGCGGCGTGCCAGTGGCGCTGGACCTGCCCGCCGCGCTCGCCAACGCGCACCACGCCGCGCGCGATGCGGCACAGCCCTGGCTGCTCGCACCCATCGACCTCCAGGTCATCAAGGCCGCCGGCGTCACCTACGTGCGCTCGATGCTCGAGCGCGTCATCGAGGAACGCTGCCGCGGCGATGCCAGCCAGGCGGAGGCGATCCGCGCCGAGGTCCGCGCCATCATCGGCGACGACCTGGCCAACCTGATCCCCGGCAGCCCGGAGGCCATGCAGGTGAAGGCCACGCTGGTCGAGAAAGGCTGGTGGAGCCAGTACCTGGAAGTCGGCATCGGCCCGGATGCCGAGATCTTCACCAAGGGCCCGGTGCTGTCCGCCGTCGGCCCCGGTGCCAAGGTCGGCGTGCATCCGGTCAGCAGATGGTCGAACCCGGAACCGGAGGCGGTGATGGTGGTGAACGCGCAGGGCCGCATCGTCGGCGCCACGCTCGGCAACGACGTGAACCTGCGCGATGTCGAAGGCCGCAGCGCGCTGCTGCTCGGCCGCGCCAAGGACAACAACGCCGCCTGCGCGCTCGGCCCCATGATCCGCCTGTTCGAGGAAGGATTTGCGCTGGAGGATGTGCGGCAGGCCGAACTCACCCTCGACATCACCGGCCGCGACGGCTTCGCGCTGCACGATCAGGGCCGGATCGGCGCCATCAGCCGCGACCCGGCGGACCTGGTCGGCCAGATGATCGGCGCGCATCACCAGTACCCCGATGGCGCCGTGCTGTTCCTCGGCACGCCCTTCTCGCCCTCCAAGGACCGCGGCGCGCCCGGCATGGGCTTCACCCACCACCCCGGTGACATCGTCCGCATCGCGACGCCTCGCCTCGGCGTGCTGGAGAACGAGGTGGACCGCACCGATTCCTGCCCGCCCTGGGGCACCGGCATCGGAGCACTGATGGCGAGCCTCGCCCGTCGCGGCTACCCGGCGTGAGGGAGGAGGCCGGCCGGCTCGACGACCGCCTCGCCTGGTCCCGCCTGCCAGGGGCCGGCCCCGGCGTGGTCTTCCTGCCCGGCTACCGCAGCGACATGCAGGGCAGCAAGGCGCTGGCGCTGCGCGACCATTGCGCCGCCCGCGGCCAGGCCTTCCTGCGCCTGGACTACGGCGGCCACGGCGCCTCCGCCGGCCGCTTCGAGGACGGCACCATCGGCCAGTGGGCGGCCGATGCGCTGGCGGTGTTCGACGCACTGACCAGCGGCCCGCAAGTCCTGGTCGGCTCCTCCATGGGCGGCTGGATCGCGCTGTTGCTGGCGCGCCAGCGGCGGGAGAGGCTGGCCGGGCTGATCGGCCTGGCTCCCGCACCGGATTTCACCGAGACGCTGATGTGGCCGGCGCTGCCGCCTTCCCAGCAGGCCGCCCTGATGCGCGACGGCATCATCCATCTGCCCAGCCAGTACGGCGAGCCGACGCCGGTGACGCGGGCGCTGATCGAGGATGGAAGCCGCCAATCCGTGCTCGGCCAGCCTATCGACCTGCCCTGCCCGGTCCGCATCCTGCAAGGCATGGCCGACCCCGACGTGCCCTGGCG
Organism: Falsiroseomonas sp. E2-1-a20; assembly: GCF_051433195.1. NCBI lineage: Bacteria > Pseudomonadati > Pseudomonadota > Alphaproteobacteria > Acetobacterales > Roseomonadaceae > Falsiroseomonas > Falsiroseomonas sp. E2-1-a20. Next base: position 195,088 of record NZ_JBHMFT010000009.1, read on the forward strand.
CCACGCGCTGCGCCTGGTGGAGGCGCTGACCGGCGGCGACGTCCGCCTGCACCTGATCAAGGACGGCGACCACCGCCTGTCCCGGCCGGAGGATCTGCGGCTTCTGGCGCAGACGCTGGACGCGATTCTGGACGATCCGACCAGCGCGGACTGACCAGACCGCAACTGGCAAAACCAAAGCACAAGGACATGCCGCTGCCGCTTCGTTTCTTGGACACGGCGCGCGAATATTGAAGACACTGGCCCATCGAACAACAAAGCGCGACCGCGAAACTCTGGCATGACGGCAGGCGCAGCGGCGCAT